>JBBTEI010000104.1:1787-28997 GCA_038042405.1 Pseudomonadota bacterium | reverse complement strand
GCGCGTAAGCCAATTTGGAGAAATCCTTGCGCGCAAAAATGCCTGCTGGATAATCATAGCCCGCAAACAGCCGCACCTTGATGCGCGGCCCCGAAGTGGCAAAAGTTTCCTTGCGGCGGAAGGCGGCGAATATATCCTCGCGGTTGTTGCGTTCGGCCCAGACTCCGGCGAGTCCTGCGGCACTCCACCGATAGAAAGGTGTTGCACTAGCGCCCTTGAGATTTTCTTCACCCGGCCAATTCACTGCGCGCCGCGCCTCGGGCGTGCCATCGTTCAGGCCGGTTTTACCGAAATAATGATCTTCTTCGACCGGCCCGCCCGCATTATGTGTATCGGAGGAGCCAATCAGGCCGAACTTATAAGGATTGCGTCCGGTCTTTTCCTCGATCGCAAGGCCGCGTTGCAATGCCTGACGGATATAGCTGCCATCGGTTTTACCCTTGATGTCTGTACCCAGCAAAGTGTCATAGGTTTCAAAATCGGCCCATTCATCGTTGGGTGACAACATCGGATGCGTATCCGAAGTGCCTTTGACCTGGCTCATCTCCACAATAGGTTCATTACGCATCCTGATTTCGGCATAGGCGCTGTCGATGGGTTTTCCGGAAAAGTCGGTCATCTGGAACATGCGTCCGTCAGAAACATTGCTATTGTGCGGGATCGCGATCCCGTCGATGCCCTTGGCGCGGTTGTCATCGAGCCATTTCCATAAATCCTCGGGATTGAAAGAATCCAGCGCACCGAAAGGCTGATCAGGTGCGCGCGCACCTTTGAACAGCACGACGCGGTGGAGGTTCCCATAGCCCGGCTGTGCGGTATATTCATAGCCTGTGAAAGTCGTGAATTTGCCGGGTTGATAATAGCGTTCGGCGGTCGCCTGAATGTCCAACCAAATCGATTTAACGACTTCGCGATTGTCCATTTCAGGGATTGGCTTGCCATCGGTGATTGATTGAAACACTTTGCCAAACGCTGCCGCGATTTTGGCGCGGACGGATGAGAACATATCCTTGGCATAGTCAATGGCAGACAGCGGGCTGGCCGCATCATCCATCGCAGGGAGCACACCCAGATATTCACTGTGGTCGGTGACGGCATAGAAATCGAGCGCGCCACCCTTTAGCTGGATGTCATAACCGTTCGCATGACGCACGCTTTCGCCCAGCGCATAGCGGTAAGCATCATCGGGGGTGCGGCGGATACCGAAGATATAGCTGTCGAACGAAAGTCCGGTATGGACATGAACGTCGCCAAACAGCGCCTGACGGCGGTCGGGCTCATCGGCCTGCACAGAGGCGGGAAGAAGCGTCGTCGCCATACCCGCCAGCAATAACCCCACCATTGACCTGTTCATATTTTCTTTCCCCTCAATCCCGTGCCGCCCTTATGCCGCAAAAGCGTTGGCGTGCATCATAAACCTTCAGACCCCACTCTCATCCATCAATCTGTTCGCGCTAAAAATTCGATTGATGCCATCCGAGGCGGCGACCCTCAGCACGATAGTTCAGATTTGTTCAAAGCGGCTTGCTTTTTTGCGCCAATAATTTGATGATGTCCGCCATAATGCCAGCACCAATCCCCAGAGACTATCTTATTCGTACCGCTGCGCTCGAAGGGTTCCTTCCACTGATGCGCGAACTGGGGATCGATGGCACAGCACTGCTTGTGGATGCGGGGTTGAAGGCCGACGTGCTGGCGGACCTAGAAAACACAATTGCCTATACCTCGCTTCTGGATGTTCTCGCCGCAGCGCGTCAGGCCAGTGGATTGCAGCATATCGGTCTGTTGCTGGCGGAGCGCCAGCCGCTCTCGGTTCTGGGACCGCTTGGCTTCGCTATCGCCCAGGCTCCCAATGTCGGGGCAGCGATCATGCAGCTGAACACATTCATCCACCTACATGACAGCGGCTTGTCGGTAAGACTGGTGTCCGACGGAGATCTGGCGATGTGGCGGGTTGAAGTGCCGCTCGCCAACCGGCCCGGCGTCCGCCAGCAAGAGGATCTGGCGGTCGGCATCGGTGTCGGCATCTTGCGCAGCATGCTGGGCCGCGACTGGGCGCCCGAACTGGTGACCTTGCAGCGCCGCGCACCGATCAATTCCGCGCCTTACCGGCAGGCGCTCCGATGCCCGGTGGAATTCGAAGCCGAACACAATCAAACGGTGTTCGAGCGCCGCTTGCTCGATCATCCCATCGCGCAGGCGAACAGCCAGCTCCACGCCATTCTCGAAAGCCACCTGCGCGGGCTCGATGCCAGCGGCAAGCTGGATTTCGCCACCGAAGTCCAGCAGATCATCCTCCATGCGATGAAGGGCGGCGATTGCACCTTACCGCGCGTGGCGAAGATGCTGGGAACCAGCCAGCGGACCTTGCAGCGCCGCCTAGCAAGCGAAGGACGGACCTTTCGCGACGAGCTGGAAACGGTGCGCAGCCGCGTTGCCAAGCGCTATCTGGAGGAAACCACGATCCCGCTCACCAGCCTGTCGATGACGCTGGGATATTCCGATCTGGCAGCGTTTTCCCACGCGTTCCGGCGGATTACCCGTTCCAGCCCCAGCGATTGGCGCAAGGCGCATCGGCTCACCGCCTAGCGCGGCGTGGGGCTAACGATCTCCGATCCGCTGCGCTTCGGGTCGATCAGAATTTTGGCGTGCAGTTCGGGGCTTACCAGTGCGGCAAATGCCCCTTCAACACCGTCCAGACCCACCGTTCCGGTAAACAGCGGCGCGCAGCGAACCTTGCCGTCGGCGATCATGTGCAGGGCGTCGCGGTATTCCAACGGGGTGTAGCCGAAGACGAAGCGCAGATCGATTTCCTTGGTGATCGCCATCGCCGGTTCAATCGTGTCCGCCTGCATGCACACCCCGACCACGACGACCCGCGAGAACAGCGGTGCACCATCGATAACGGTCCGCAGGATTCCGGGAACGCCGACGCATTCGAAAATCACCGGACGAACCGGATTGGCCGCGCCCAGCCGTTCGGCGAGCTTCCAGGACACCCACCACGGTGCCGGCAGCTTGCCAAGCTTCTCGCGGGTGCCGACCACAAGCTCAAGGGCGCTTGGCAAGGCACCGTGATAGCCGACGTCCTTCCAGTCGGTATAGGGATTGTCGACCTTGGGATCGATTACCACATCGGCTCCGCACGCCGTCGCAAGGTTCCGGCGTGCCGCCGAAAAATCTGCGGCAACCACAGTCGCCACGCCCGCCGCCTTGAGCATGCAGATCACGCCCAGTCCAACCGGACCGCATCCGATCACGATCGCCACATCGCGCTTCTTGACTTCGCCGCGGCGCACGGCGTGCCACGCCACGGCCATTGGCTCGGTCAGCGTCGCCAGATCGCTCGACAGCCCGTTAGGGATGGGCACCATCAGCGATTCCTGGACCAGCATGCGCTCTGCATAGGCACCAGGGGACCGGGCCGAGTTTCCGACCAGATCAAATTCGCTGCCCCGGCGCAGGATCGGCACGGCCACGACCCGCGTTCCCGGCTTGTGGGATTTCGCGGTGCCGGCACCATAATCCAGCACTTCGCCGCAGAACTCGTGGCCGAACACAACCGCTTCGTGCGAGCGCTGGAAGCCGTCAAAGCCGGCCCTAGTCATCAGGTGTGACCAGCCATCGCACTGGTGGCGAGCGTGCAGGTCGGTGCCGCAGATGCCGCATCGCAACACTTCGACCACGACATGGCCGGCTTCGGGCTGCGGTTCGGGCAGATTCGTGACTGAAAGTTCGCCATTTTGGCATAGTACCGCGCGCATCCGCTTCTCCCCGGGTGCAGATTGAACAAATCAAGCGTCGCAGCGGGCGTAACGCGATGGTTCGCGCTGCGCCCGCTGTGCAGGGAATCGCTGCTCAGGCGGCGTTATCGACCGCGCTCTGCCCGCGAATGTAACGCGCGGGACCATTGCCCTGGGCTTCGGAAATCGCGTTGACCAACATCGAGATCACACCGGCATCCAGCGTGTTCATGTAGTTGTCGTTCTCATCGAAGTGGATGTTCGTGCCAGTTTGATAGATGAAGGCTTCGGTATCTTCGGTGTTATCCTCAGACGTGACAAAGGTATGCACCGATCCACCCGGCTCATAAAGGTAGCAGCCAGCGGTCTGAACCTGGTCGGGATATTCGAGGTAATACCACGATCCCGAAAGCGTCCACATGTGGACGCACCCGGTGTGGAAATGCTTGGGCAGGCGGGTGCCGGGGGCAAACTTGATATGCAGGACCCAGACCGAGTTTTCGATGTCGAGGAACAACGGCTGCGATTTGATCCCCGGCAATTCCGGGGTTTCATAAAAGGGCAGGTCGTTCATGTTCAGCGACATGAGCTTGTCTTGGTGAGTGAATGATAGTGGGATCATTTTAAATTCCTTTATTCAGTTTCTTTGTCAGAGCGCCAAACTACAATGCGCCGTGTTTTTCATGACCTTGCGTACCATGATTTTGATTGCCCAATCGAACAGGCCCGGCATGCGCTGCGCGGCAAAGGCCGTGGCCTTTGCCTTGAAGCCGGGAATGATAACCCGCTTCCCAGCAATTAATCCCGCCAATATCTTGTCACAAGCATAATCTGGCTGAAGAGAACCCGCCAACCGCTTGATTTCAAGCCCAATCGGATTGCCAGTCATTTTTTCCTCGTGAACCATCGGCGTTATAACTTCCGGGGGACAAATTGCCGTCACGCCGATCCCAAGCGGTTCATATTCGTAGCGTAACGTTGTCGCGAGTCCCACCACCGCAAATTTCGATGTGCCATAGGACGTATAGCCATAGTTGGAGGTGATCCCAGCCATGGACGCGGTCAGCGCCAGCCGTCCTCCTTTACGTAGATGCGGCATCACAGCCCGCGCGAAGTGGTAACTGCCAATAACATTGATATCCATCACGCGATAGAATTCAGTATCTTCCATATCGGCAAACGTCGTCAAGGCTCCGACGTCGGCAAAATTGACCGCCAATTCGGTTGGGCCATAGGCAGCGATTGCGGCCTTAACACTGTCCAGTTTTCGTACATCGGTCTTGTGGAGTTGCCATTCCACCTTTCCAGTCTTGGCTGCCGCGTCCAGTGTCACAGCGCGATCTGCCGGAACCCCTAAGTCAAGGACTGAGACCTTTACCCCGCGTTTGAGCAAGCGTTCGGCGATGCCGTGGCCAAGCCCACTGCCGGCACCTGTAATGATAGCGTGCTTCAAATTGTCCATTTGTCGTCCCTTATGGTCATCTGACCGCAGCCAGGAAGCTGCCTTCATGATCGCCATCAACGTCCGATCGAACAGATTGGCCTTGCGAAAACCGAACGCCCCCGCAGCGAGTTTGCTGATGTAAATAGTTTCGATCGAAAACCCTTGCCGATCCTGAGAATAGGTTAGCGCAAACAAGCCGGGAGCCGTCGCCAGCGGCGCATTGGACTTGATCCCCGCCACTTGCATTATGCCCAATTGGCTGCGTATCGCTCTCGCGCTGGCAAAGCCCAGTGCGATGTTCAATATCCCGTGATCCGCAATTCTATACTCGTCAGGCCAGCCACGCGAAACGGGCGTCCGGTATTGACTAAGCTCCAGCGTTATTGTGCCGCCATCAAGCAGCATCATGTCTTTGTCCGCTCCGGTTTCTCCCCAAACTTCCCCCCAATCTGGGGCCGGAGCGGACAGCGGCGCGCAGCCGCAACCATCAACAAAACTGCACCGTGCAGCTTCGAGATCGGGAACCGACAGCGCGACGCCCGTCAACCGAGCTTGCAGCACATCAGCCTCGATAATCTGGATGGCAATGCCATCGGTATCGCGCAAAAAGGCTGTGAGATGCCCATGCAGTTCAACAATTTTAACCCCGGCCCGTGCCGCCACAGGGGCAAGCGCGGGCACGGAAAAGATCAACCGCGAATACCCAATATCCTGTGGCTGCCGATTCGATGAATAGGCGCGAGCCAAAGGGTAATCGAATTGAAAAATCTCGAACTGGAAATATGAACGGTCATCGATCAGCCAACTGCAATTGGATGACGCTCCGGCCATTCCTTGAACTTGTTCTGTGGCTTTTCCCGAAAAATGGGTGCCGCCAACGGGCTCAAGTCCGAACAAGTCGCGATAGAAGGCAAGCGATACCTCCTTGTCTGCGACACTGATCGCGACTTGGGCAAACCGCGCGCTCACGCAGCTTTGCGCATCTCTGGCAAAAATTCGACGTGCGCGAGAATGTTGAAATCCACCCAGTCAGCGGCGCTCATGCCGACAATCTGCTTAAACAAAGGCATTCCCATGTGGAAACAGGTGCCATCCTCAAGCTGGTTGTCGAGATATTGCCCCGAGGGAGAATCAAAGCAAATCACCATTTCGGTGCCCGTTTCACTCCAAGGTGTGTGATTATTGCCGAGCGATTCAATTGCCATGTCTCCGGCGTAAAATGTGCCTTCGTCATAAGACCAACTGCCAGAAACCGTATAAGCAAAGGCGGTGCAATGATGCACATGGCGCGGCATCCGTGAATTGGGCGCAAACTTTGCCGCGAGCACGACCCGGCCCGAGACCTCATCAGCGCGGTGCAGCTTGATGCTCACACCTTCCGAACCGGGGACCTTACCGGTCAAATCCAGCCAATCGCCATCGGCACCACGCGCAATCGTTACTTCATCCAAGGCCATGCGGAATCTCCTATCTGCCCCCTTCCCGAGTAGTTAAAGATCGCCACATCACGCTTGTTCAAATGCGCCTATTTATTGCGAATACACGCCAAAAACTCTTTCAATATTCGGCATTTGGCGTAAAATGAGCGTTTTTGAAAATACTCGGCAGATATCAAATCTGCCCAAATCTGCCAGCCGATATCGCAACACCCATTTGCCCAGTGCTGACTGCCCAATCCCCAAATGCGCAGCAACCCGCTCATCCGGCAGCCACTGGTCAGCGCTTCTCGGGTTACCTGTACTGCTTCACCGTCCTGCTTGAAATCTTCACTATGTTTCATTATCTCTTTGGCTGCCCGCACTCTAGCCATCCACGCTCAGGTGAACCACGCAAAACCGTTACAAGCCCAGACAATAAACTCATTTTTAACGGCGGCGACAAAGACCCAATTGCCGCGCTTCTCGAAGCACGGCCTGATTGATGGGTGACTCTCCCGATCACTCCATTGACCGTGTCACCCAACCCATGGCGGTGCACTGCCGATCAAGGATTGATGCGGATTGAAGCCGCGTGAGTGGAATATGCGGCTGTCCCCTACCCTCCCAGCGTAACATTCTTGTAACGCGCGCGCAGCTCGGTCTTGAGGATTTTACCGGTGCCGGTATGCGGCAGATCATCGGCGAAGATGATTTTGTCAGGCATCCACCATTTGGCGATCTTATCCGACAGATACGCTTTGACATCATCCTCGCTGAGCTCAGCACCGGGTTTTTTGACGACGACCAGCACAGGGCGTTCATCCCATTTTGGGTGGTAAACGCCAATCGCGCCTGCCTCTGCAACACCGGGGCAGCCGACTGCGGCATTTTCAAGCTCAACCGAACTGATCCACTCACCCCCCGATTTGATCACATCCTTTGCACGGTCTGTCAGTTGCAGTGTGCCATCAGGGTGGATCACCGCGATGTCGCCAGTATCAAACCATTGCTCATCATCGGTCGCGTCCGCCTCGGCCTTGAAATAACGCTTGATCACCCACGGCCCGCGTATCTGAAGCTGGCCAGACGTTGCGCCGTCACGCGGCAGCACCGCGCCCGCATCATCAATCACGCGCAATTGCACGCCGAACGGGGGCCGCCCTTGCTTGCAGACATTATCAACCTGCGCGTCAAAGCTCATTTCATGCCACCCCGGCACTGGCGCGCCCATTGTGCCAATCGGTGAGGTTTCGGTCATCCCCCACGCATGGCCAACGCGGATGCCCGCCTTCATCAGACGCTCAACCATCGCGCGCGGTGCCGCCGATCCGCCGATGATTGCGGTCTGCAGTTTCCCCAGATCGCCGCCGGTCGCATCCAGATGCTGGAACATGCCAAGCCATACCGTCGGCACGCCCGCCGAATGCGTCACGCCTTCCTGTAACATGAGGCGATGAAGCACCGCCGGATCATTGACCGCTGCATAGACAAATTTCGCGCCGACCGCTGCGCCAGACCATGGCAGCCCCCAGCTTGCGGCATGGAACATCGGCACAATCGGCAGCATCACCGAGGTTGAGGCAAAATCAAATGCCGACGGCTGAACCCCTGACATCGCGTGAAGCATCGTCGAGCGATGTTCATAAAGCACGCCCTTAGGATTGCCCGTGGTGCCGCTGGTATAGCAGAGCATACACGGATCACGCTCATCACCGTCATGCCAATCTGTGTTGCCATCGTGCGGCGAAAGCCAGTCCTCAAATCCGCCCGGCGCATCGAAACAGACATAATGCTTGATGCTCGTCCACTGCGGCTTAAGCCGGTCAATGATCGGCTGAAACTGCGCATCATAGAGCAGCACCTGATCTTCGGCATGGTTGGCGATATAGACTAATTGCTCATCAAATAGACGCGGGTTGATCGTGTGCAGCACCCCGCCAACGCCTACCGCGCCGTACCATGTGGTAAGGTGGCGACTGTGGTTCATGGCGAGCGTCGCAACGCGGTCTCCCGGTTTAACCCCAAGCGCTTGAAGCGCCTGCGTCATCCGCTTGGCATCATGGCGAATACCCGCCCAAGTAGTTCGGGTCTCACTACCGTCAGCCCAGTAGGTCACAATTTCCCGCTCACCATGTTCATAGGCGGCATGGTCAATCAGACGGGTGACCCGAAGCGACCAATCCTGCATTCCTCCCAGCATTATGCTCTCCCTTTTTATGATACGAGTGCGAGCCTTGGTGGCTCCGCTGCGCTCAACTTGATTTTATCGATGCCCGGCAAATCCTCGATCCGCGCGGCAATTTCAGCGTCAAGCGTGAAATCGCGGCCAAGCCGCACGCGCGCATTGCCGCCATCAATTGATAGGTTGGCGATCAGCTCGCCGCGCCCGCCGTGCGATCCGCCAAGCAGCGTTGCAAGCGCGGCCAGCGTTGCCTCGCTTGAGATGCTCACCTCGATCTTCAATCGCGTATCGACCGCCATCGCTTCAAAAGGCTGAAACCGTTTAAGCGTTACGCGCGGCATTTCTTCACCCGGCTTACGGTCAAGCTCAACGGTGATGAGGCCGCACGCGCCAGCTTTGCCTGCCTCTTCCATCTCAGCAGAAACACCATCCTCAAAGCAGCTCGCAACATATTGCCCGCTGGCATCAGAGAGGGTTGCCATTGCGTAACGCCTTCCCCGCGCCGAGGTGCGCCAGCGGACGTCCTCAACAAGTGCCGCCATTACAGCACCCGTGCGTGATCCGTCCACAGGCGCTGGCAGCGCACAGATCGCGCCGAAGCTCCGCGCGTTGTGAATTTCTGCAAGGTGGCGGTAACGATCAACCGGATGCGCCGAGAAATAGAAACCAAATGCCTCCTTTTCCTGCGCCATCCGATCCGCCATTGACCAGCTTGCACCTGTTGGCAGTTGTACCGCTGCTGACGCGACGTCATCACCGCCGAACAGCCCGCCCTGCCCGCTTGTCCGCGCATCATCGGCTTGATTGGCGACCGCGAGGATCGTTTCAGCGGCAAGAAACACCGCCGCACGGCGCGGCTCTATCGCATCGAAGGCACCGCTCCCGCTCAGGCTTTCAATCTGCCTCCGGTTGAGCAGCCGTGCACCGATCCGGTCGGCAAAATCATCAACCGACGCAAACGCGCCGCCAGCGCCGCGCACCGCACACAGCGTCTCCATCGCGCCCTCGCCCACACCCTTGAGCGCGCCAAGCGCATAGCGTACCGCAAGTTGCCCTTCAGCAGCGCGTTCAACGCTGAAATCGGCAAGACTGGTGTTGATGCACGGCGGCAGGCATACCACCCCCATCCGCCGCATATCATCGGCAAATATCCCAAGCTTGTCGGTGTTGCTGATGTCGTAGCTCATTGACGCTGCAAAGAAATCGGCGGGATGATGCGCCTTGAGCCAAGCTGTCTGATAAGCGAGCAGCGCATAGGCCGCCGCGTGACTTTTGTTGAAGCCATAGCCTGCAAACTTGTCAATCAAGTCAAACAGTTCATTGGCCTTGCCCGCAGGAATCTGATGGTGCTCGGCACAGCCTTTGACAAAGGTGTCGCGTTGGGCGTCCATTTCGGATTTGATCTTTTTGCCCATCGCACGGCGCAGCAAGTCAGCACCGCCCAGCGAATAGCCGCCAAGCACCTGAGCGGCCTGCATCACCTGTTCCTGATAAACGAACACTCCGTATGTCTCGGACAGAATATCACTGAGCAACGCATGTGGATATTCAATCGCGACGCGACCATTTTTTCGGTCACCAAACAGCGGTATATTGTCCATCGGCCCCGGTCGGTAGAGCGAAACAAGTGCGATGATGTCGCCAAAATTTGACGGACGGACGGCAGCGAGCGTGCGCCGCATCCCTTCGGATTCCAACTGGAATACGCCGACGGTATCACCGCGCTGGAGCAGCTTATAAACCGCTTCATCATCCCAGGTAAGAATATCGAGATCGGGACGATGCCCCTCGCGCGCCTCGATCAGATCGCACGCTTTCTTGAGCACTGAGAGCGTTTTAAGCCCGAGAAAGTCGAACTTTACAAGCCCCGCAGCCTCGGCATATTTCATGTCGAATTGGGTGACCGGCATATCCGAGCGCGGATCGCGGTACAGCGGAACAAGCTGATCGAGCGGGCGATCCCCGATCACGACGCCTGCCGCATGGGTTGAGCTATGGCGCGGCAAGCCTTCAAGCTTGAGCGCAAGATCGAAGAGACGCCGCACCTGTGCATCGCTCTTATATTCCGCCGCCAATTCAGACACGCCGTTGAGCGCGCGTTCAAGCGTCCAGGGGTCAGTCGGATGGTTGGGGACGAGTTTGGCAAGTCGGTCGATATGGCCGTAGCTCATCTGGAGAACGCGGCCGGTATCCTTGAGTACTGCGCGCGCTTTTAAACGCCCGAAGGTGATAATCTGCGCCACTTGTCCACGGCCATATTTCTGTTGAACGTAGCGGATCACTTCCTCACGCCGCGTTTCGCAAAAATCGATGTCGAAATCGGGCATCGACACACGCTCAGGATTGAGGAAGCGTTCAAACAGCAGCCCAAGCCGGATCGGATCAAGATCGGTAATCGTCAGCGCCCACGCGACGACCGAGCCTGCGCCCGAACCGCGCCCCGGCCCCACCGGAATATCATTGTCCTTGGCCCATTTGATGAAATCGGCAACGATCAGAAAGTAACCGGGGAACCCCATGCTAATGATAACGTCGAGCTCAAATTCAAGCCGGTCATGATAGACTTGTTCGGCGATTTCTTCCTCACCAAGCACCGCGACAATCTTTGCCAATCGCGCCACAAGCCCGGCCTTGGCATCATCACGCAACTTTTGCGCCTCGGCTTCAATATCGCCTGCAAGACTTGGCAGGATCGGATCGCGCGTGGGGGCCATCACCGCGCAGCGCTGTGCAACGACCAACGTATTGGCCAGCGCCTCGGGCAGATCGGTGAACAGCAGCCGCATGTCCTTCACCGGCTTCATCCACGCATCGGGCGAACTTTTCGGACGCTCTTCGCTTTCGACGTAAGACGAGCTTGCAATGCACAACATTACATCATGCGCTTCATGAAAGCTCGCCTCGGGGAATGAAGCAGGATTGGTCGCAACAAGCGGCAGGTCAAGCCGGTAAGCCAGGTCAATCAGCGCGGTCTCGGCGCGCCCTTCAACCGGATCAAAGCGCCGCGAAACTTCAATGTAAACGCGTCCAGGGAAAAGTTGGATCAAGCGGTCAGCATAGCCGTAAGCGGCATGACTTTGACCCTCGGCAAGCTGGCGGACGATCGCGCCCTCTCCGCCCACCGTGAGCACAATGAGTCCCTCACTATGCGCCGCGAGCTTTTCAAAGGTGACGTGCGCTGGCTCTTCAATAGGGCGATCAAGATGCGCTGCGGAAACAAGCCGGCAGAGATTGTCATACCCAACTTCGTTCTGCGCATAGAGCGCCAGCCAGTCATAGGCCGCTGGCACGCCGTCAGGCCGGTCAGGCCGCGCGATGCAAAGCAAGCTGCCGATGATCGGCTGCACCCCAGCGGCGGCGCACGCATCCGAAAATGGCATCGCGCCGTAAAGCCCGTTGCGGTCAACAATCGCAGCCGCCGGAAAGCCAAGCAGCTTGGCACGCTTGGCAATGTCCTTGGGGTCAATCGCGCCTTCGAGCATCGTATAAGCGGAAAAAATCCGTAACGGGACAAAGGCGGCGTGCGGCATGGATCATGCTATGCCGTGACAATGTGATTCGCGAAAGGCGCTGAGGCTATTTTTCGGCGCTGCCGCCCTCCTCACCCTCGGCAACCTTGCGGCGCAGATCGCGGATCGTTGACCAAGCACCGTAAGCCATCAACGCCGCGATGAATACCCACACCCATGACGGGATATTCCGCCCGGCAATTGCAAGGTAGAGATAAGCCGACACGAAGCAAAAGCCTGCGGACATCGTCGGTAGGACGATTGACCGCCCCGCACGCCGACGCCGCGCCAGCCAGGCAATCGACGCCAGAAAGAAGGGCACCGCGCCAATATAGATCGCACCGAAGATCAGCGGATCAACCCCATATTCGGCACCAAGGCTGAAATACCATATTTTGAAACTATCCCAGCTCATGGGGTTTTTCCTGACTTGGGGCGATAGAGGAACACGAAGGCGATTGACCAGCTTTTGCCATAATCGGTCGATTGCTCACCGCGCTGACTAACGCTGCCATCATCCTGTTTGCGGTAGGTCATCCGAATGAGCGCATCTTTGCCCGGAGCAACATAATTACGCCATAGCCCGGTTAGCACCACCGCCTTATCAACGACACCACCCGAAAAATCGACCCAAGCGCCGCTTGAGTCTACCCAGATCTGCCCCCAAAGCCGCGTTTGTGGATCATAGGCATTGACACTCCCGCCGCCTGTGCCGCCAGTCGGCATCCAATTTTCGCGGATCGCACAGCCCGCGTAGAGTTTTTCAATCCGGCTCTCCGCCACCTGCGCTCCAGTGTCAGCCCGTGTGACCACCCACTCACCAACCCAGAAATCAAAGGCGCGGTGATCAGCAGTTTCACACGGGGATAGCTTCGTAGGGGTTGGCGCATTGGCATTGACATTGGCAACGCCCGTCACAGCGATCCCAAACAAGCAAGCAAAGCGCATACGCATCACATTAACCTTTCGATATCAGCCGCGATGCTTTCGGGCCTGTCAGTCGGAGCATAGCGCGAAAGAGCTTTGCCGTCCTTATCAATCAGAAACTTTGTGAAATTCCATTTGATGCCCTGACTGCCAAGCAGCCCCGGCTTGGCTTTCTTGAGATAGGCATAAAGCGGATCTGCACCATCACCGTTCACCTCAATTTTCGCCATTACCGGAAAAGTCACATCATAGTTGGTTTGGCAAAAATTGGCGATCTCCGCCGCATCGCCGGGTTCCTGCGCGCCGAACTGATTGCACGGGAATGCAATGATCGCGAGCTTGCCCTCATATTTGCGATTGAGTGCCTCAAGACCTTCATACTGCCCGGTAAAACCGCATTTTGACGCAGTATTGACGATCAAAATAGGCTTGCCGGCAAAATCTGCGAGCGGCTTACTGCTCCCATCTGCGGCTTGGACGGTGAAATCATGAACGGACATCGGTGGGCTTTCCTGATTGCGGATGTCTCTAGCATATCAGTCAGCGGGCTGGACGCAACATGCCCCAGAAAGGCAAATCGGGCGTAACGCTCCACCGTGCGACCACATCAAAACCAAGGCTGCGGTAAAGCCCCACATTGCGTTCAGTTGCTGTCTCAAGATAGGCTGGAAGATGATCAGCATCAGCCTGCGCCAGACCTGCGCGGATTGCAGCGCCGCCAAGCCCCTTGCCCTGATGTTCGGGCGCACAACCCGCAAAATGGAGATAGTGAAAAGGGTGCATGGGGTGATGCTTTTCAATCAGCCCGCTGATCTTCAACCCGCGTCCGATAGCGGGGCCAAGCGCCGCGATGAAGGGAAACAGGCTTTTGGCAAATTCCCAAGGTGTTCCTGTCGCTTTTCCAGGCAACCGCCAAAGGGTAATCGCCTCGCCGCCCGCGCTCTCAAAGATATTACCTGCAGGCGCATCATTGGCGATGATCACACGAAACATGGCAATCAATCGCCGCGCACGCTCCTCTGCATCCGGGAATATATATGAACACGCCTCTTCATTCTGAAACGCGCGGGCCAGCGTCCTTGCGATACGATCATATGCTGAGGGGTCGATTACCTGCTGAGTGACTATTGGTGTCACCTCAACCTAACACTGATCAAGCCGCGTCTTCGGCCTGCTTCTCAGCATAGACCCGCACAGGTTCCTTACGGCCCTCGACAACATCCTTGTCAACGACGACTTCATCAACGCCATCAAGTCCGGGAAGATCGAACATCGAATCGAGCAGGATCGCCTCAAGGATTGAACGCAGTCCGCGCGCGCCGGTTTTGCGTTCGATACCCTTTTTGGCAATCGAAACCAGCGCATCATCGGTGAATGACAGACTGACATCTTCCATACCGAAGAGCTTTTGATACTGTTTTACCAAGGCATTTTTTGGCTCGGACAGTATCTTGACGAGCGCATCGATATCGAGATCTTCGAGCGTCGCGATTACGGGCAAGCGCCCAACGAATTCAGGAATCAGGCCAAATTTGAGCAAATCTTCAGGCTCACCCTGACGCAGCAATTCGCCGGTGCGACGCTCATCAGGCGCCGCAACATGCGCACCAAAGCCGATCGATTTGCCTTGCAGCCGGTCGCCAATTATCTTTTCAAGCCCCGAAAAGGCACCGCCGCAGATGAACAGGATGTTGGTCGTATCGACCTGCAGAAATTCCTGCTGCGGATGCTTGCGGCCGCCCTGCGGCGGAACACTAGCGGTCGTGCCTTCCATCAACTTCAGAAGCGCTTGCTGAACGCCTTCGCCGCTGACATCGCGCGTGATCGAGGGGTTTTCGGCCTTGCGGCTAATCTTGTCGATTTCGTCGATATAAACGATGCCACGCTGCGCCCGCTCGACATTGTAATCCGACGCCTGAAGCAGCTTGAGGATGATATTCTCAACATCTTCACCAACATAGCCGGCCTCAGTAAGCGTCGTGGCATCGGCCATTGTGAAGGGCACATCGAGGATGCGCGCGAGCGTTTGTGCGAGCAAAGTCTTGCCGCAGCCGGTTGGGCCGACGAGCAAGATGTTCGACTTGGCAAGCTCGACATCAGCCCCCTTGCCGCCGTGATTGAGCCGCTTGTAATGATTGTGCACCGCGACCGAGAGGACGCGCTTGGCGCGTTTCTGTCCGATTACATAATCATCAAGCACGTTGCAGATTTCCTGCGGTGTCGGCACGCCGCCGTCTTTCTTGCTGACCAGTGCGGTCTTGGTCTCTTCGCGAATGATGTCGTTGCACAAGTCAACACACTCATCACAGATAAAGACCGTCGGCCCCGCGATGAGCTTGCGAACCTCATGCTGTGATTTGCCACAGAATGAGCAATAGAGGGTGCTTTTGGCATCAGTGCCGCTGAGCTTCGTCATGTGAACCTTCCCCGGAAATCGCCGGTACCGCTTCTGTTGCGTTATGTTACAGCCAAACTCTTAACGGGCAATGGCTTAATTACGAATTTATGACTTATGCATCATCGTCTGCGGGTGCGGGGCGTTTGTCCATCACCTCGTCGATTAAGCCGAACTCCCTAGCCTCGGCCGCCGACATGAAATTGTCACGCTCCATCGCTTTTTCGATGATCGCCACATCCTTGCCGGTGTAGCGCGCGTAAAGCTCATTCATGCTCGCGCGAATTCGAAGGATTTCCTGCGCTTGCAAGGCAATATCGGATGCCTGCCCCTGCGCGCCGCCCGAGGGCTGGTGGATCATAACGCGCGCATTGGTGAGCGCGATCCGCATCCCCGGCTCGCCCGCCGACAAGAGAAAACTCCCCATCGAAGCCGCTTGACCGATGCAAACTGTACCCACTTTGGGCCTAATATATTTCATCGTGTCATGGATCGCCATCCCCGCCGTAACGACACCGCCCGGCGAATTGATATACATCCAGATATCCTTCTTGGGATTTTCGGATTCAAGGAACAACAACTGTGCGGTAATCACTGATGCCATATGATCCTCGACGCCGCCGGTCACAAAAATGATCCGTTCACGCAGCAATCGCGAATAAATATCAAAGCTGCGCTCGCCACGGTTCGACTGTTCGATGACGACCGGGATCAGGCCATTATGTTCGGGGTGCATGTTGGTTCCTTCAATTTTCGGTAGCCTATATCTGTGTTAGCGGCTTAAGGTTCAACCCCTAAAGGAAAATGAAACGACCGGTTGCGCTCGGCAGGCCGCGCGGTTAATCGCGGACGCTCAAACCCTGCCGGGTCCCTATTAAGGAAGAGACTGATGTTGAATGGCTCGAGCCCGCTCCCATTGCCGCGTTGCGATGACGACGATGATGATGACAAGGAAGACGCAAACAAATCAACGCTGGGCGGCGCGATGATGGCCAAATTTCTTGAAACGCGCACTGTGCTCATCTTCGGCGGGATTGATCAGAAGCTGGCACAAACTGTTTCGGCCCAACTGCTTTATCTTGATCATCTCAGTCACGATCCGATCAAGCTGTTCATAAATTCACCGGGCGGCCATGTTGAATCGGGCGATACGATCCATGATTTGATCCAATATATTGCCTCACCAGTATCGGTGATCGGGACGGGCTGGGTCGCAAGTGCTGGCACACATATTTTTCTCGGCGCTACGAAAGAACGGCGCTTTTGCCTGCCCAACACGCGCTTCCTGATCCACCAGCCCTCGGGCGGTGCACAGGGTCGTGCGGGTGATATCGCGATCCAGGCGCAAGAAATTGTCAAAATGCGCGAACGTCTAGCACAGGTCATTTCGGACAGAACCGGCCAACCGATAGAGCGGGTGCGTGATGACATTGAGAAAGATTATTGGATGAGCACCGAAGAAGCCATTAATTATGGCATCCTTGGCAAGATCATCAACACTGCCGCTGAGCTAACGCTCTGAGCGGGGGGGCTGCATAGCTCAGATAGGCCAAGCGGCGCACCTCCAGCCGTCCCCGCACCACTGTATCGAGGATAAGGCCGCACATCAGGCTCATCGCCGACAGGATGACCAATCCGGTTGAAAGCAACGCAGTGGGCAGGCGCGGCACGAGGCCGGTGTCGATATATGTCACCGCGAGCGGCACCGCGAGAATGATCGCAATCAGCGCAAATAACGCTGCCACACCGCCAAAAAATGCCATCGGCCTTTCAAAGCGGAACAGGCGGAAGATCGTTCTCAAGATGCGCCAGCCATCGCGATAGGTGCTCAACTTGGATTCCGAACCTTCGGGGCGCGCGGCGTAAGCAGTAACCATTTCAGTGACCGGCATGTTAAGCTCAAGCGCATGGACGCTGATTTCGGTTTCAATCTCAAACCCGGCCGATAGCACTGGAAAGCTCTTCACAAAGCGTTTCGAGAATATCCGGTAACCCGATAGAATGTCTGAAAAGCTCCGTCCGAACAGCCGCGCCAGCATCCCTGTCAGCATAGCATTGCCAAGCCGGTGACCACGCCGATATGCCGCCTCGACTTCAGATTTGCGCGCGCCCACGACCATGTCGAGATTATCGTCGATCAACTGCTTGATCAACGCAGGGGCCGCCGCCGCATCATAAGTCGCGTCACCATCGGCCATGACATAAATATCGGCATCAACATCGGCGAACATCCGTCGCACAACATTGCCCTTGCCCTGCATCTTTTCGCTACGGACGATGGCACCCGCTTCCTTCGCAACAATACAGGTCGCATCGCTGCTGTTGTTATCATAAACATAAATTTGTGCGTCAGGCAGGCTCGCGCGGAACGCCGCCACGGTCTGGGCAATAGCCGTCGCCTCATTATAACAAGGCAAAATAACAGCGATGATGGGCGACGTGTGAGACATACTGATCTGCCTATCGCCAAATATGGTTAATTTCGACTGAATTTTGCTTGCGCCACTGCCCCGGCGCAAACCGGCGCAGTGGCATCACATCATTACATCATTTCGCTTTTTTTGCCGGAGCCTTTTTGGCAGCTGGCTTTTCGGCGACGGCCTCAGCCTTTGGTGCGGCTTTCTTCACCGCAGCTTTCTTTGGAGCCGCTTCGACGACATCTTCGTTAGCAGGTGCAGCCTTCTTGGCAGTCGCCTTTTTCGCCTTGGGCTTGTCGTCGCCATGTTCATGACCACAACCGGGGCCGTGAACGTGACCGGCTTCATCCTCATCGGCTTCAATTGCGGCTTCAAGCTCTGCCCGTGTTACTGAACGATCGGCAATCTCAGCTCTGGCAAAGAGAAAATCAACGACCTTATCTTCATAGAGTGGCGCACGAAGCTGCGCAGCGGCCATTGGCTCCTGCTGGATATATTGCACAAAGCGCTCGCGATCCTTGGGGTCATATTGCTGGGCTGCCTGCGCAATCAGCCGATTCATCTCGACGCTGCTAATCTCGATCCCGTTTTTCTGGCCGATTTCGGACAGCAAGAGGCCAAGGCGCACACGGCGTACGGCGATATCATGGTAATCGGCCTTATCGGCCTCCATTTCCTTGAGTGCGGCTTCAGGATCAGCCTCACGCGCAGCTTCGGCTTCAAGTTGTTTCCATATCTGGTCAAACTCTGCCTCAACCATCGTCGGCGGCACTTCAAAATCATGGCTCTGTGCAAGCTGATCAAGCAAGCGGCGCTTCATGTGCGTGCGAGTCAGGCCGTTATGCTCTTGCTCGATCTGGCCTTTCATCAGCCCGCGCAGCTGCTCAAGGCTTTCCAAGCCAAGCGATTTGGCGAAACCATCATCAGCGACGACTGGCTTTGGCGTGCGGACTTCGTGAATTGTCAGATCGAACGTCGCTTCCTTGGCGCGCAGATATTCAACAGAATAATTGGCGGGGAAGGTGACGGTGATCGTCTTTTCGTCATTGGCCTTAAGACCAATCATCTGATCTTCGAAACCGGGAATCAAACGGCCCGATCCGATTTCGATTGAAACCGCGTCGCCCTTGCCACCGTCAAAGGCTTCGCCATCAATTTTGCCGAGGAAATCAAGCACAACGAGATCGCCATCAGCGGCCTTGTGCGATTTTGGCGCATCTTCAAAACTCTTGTTCTGGCTCGCAAGCCGCTCAAGCGATTCGTTGATAGCTGTCTCATCAGCTTCAACCGTAAGCCGTTCAAGCTTAAGCCCGTCGATCTGCGGCTCTGGCACTTCGGGAAGCACTTCGAGCACGATTTTCACCTCAGCATCCTTGCCGAACGCATAACCTTCGCCAAGCTCAACCGAAGGCTGCATAGCGGGGCGCAGGCTATTCTTCGAAATCAATTCCTGCACAGCTTCTTGAACCGATGTGCTCAGCGCGTCGGCCTGCAATTGCGGGCCGTGCATCTTGCGAACAAGGTTTGCAGGCACTTTGCCAGGGCGGAACCCGGGCATTTTCATCTGCGGCGCGGCCTTTTTGACTTCGCCCTCAACGCGCGAATCAATGTCTTTTGCCTTGATCGTCAGCGTGTAAGCGCGCTTCAGGCCTTCATTCATCGTCTCAACAATCTGCATGTCTATTCCACATTCCAAAGTCAAAAAATCTCGATCAAACCAGCTCTGCCAAAGCTAGCAGGGCTGGTGCGGGCGAAGGGACTCGAACCCCCACATCTCTCAATGCCAGAACCTAAATCTGGTGCGTCTACCAATTTCGCCACGCCCGCGCGCATAGTCTCAAGGCGCGGCTCTATAACAGGGCTGCGCAAAGGAGCAAGGGTGCGTGGTCAAACAGCAAGCGCCTTTTTGAGCAACTCATTAACAACCTGCGGATTAGCCTTGCCCGCCATTGCTTTCATCGTCTGACCGACAAAGAAGCCGAATAGTGCTTCCTTGCCACCTCTATACTGTTCGACTTTGTCTGCGTTGCCCGCAAGAATGCCTGCGATTACCGTCTCAATCGCGCCGGTATCGCTCGTCTGCTTTAGGCCTTTTTCTTCAACGATCTTTGCTGGATCATCACCGGTTTCGAGCATGATTTCAAACACTTGCTTCGAAAGCGAGCCCGAAAGCGTACCGTCTTTGACCAAACCAAGCAGCGCAGCGGCTTGGCGCGGGTTAACCGGGCTATCCTCAATCGATTTGCCAAGCCGGTTGAGCGCGCCAAACAAGTCTGACGTCAGCCAGTTCGCACTAGCCTTAGCCTCGGCACCCGCCGTGAGTAGCGCTTCAAACCAGCGCGCCGTTTCAACATCGGCTGTAATCACCGCCGCCGCGTAGGAAGACAGGCCCAACTCGCCAGTATAACGCGCACGCTTTGCATCGGGGAGTTCGGGCAGGCTGTCCTTACACTGCGCGAGAAATTCATCCGAAAGCTCAAGCGGCAACAAATCAGGATCGGGGAAATAGCGATAGTCATGCGCATCTTCCTTTGACCGCATTGACCGGGTTTCGCCCTTGTCGGGATCGAACAGCCGGGTTTCCTGAACAATAGTGCCGCCATCCTCAATCACGTCAATCTGACGCCGCGCCTCAATCTCGATTGTCTGCATCACGAAACGCACTGAATTGACATTCTTGGTCTCAGTCCGCGTGCCAAATTCCGCACCGGGCTTGCGCACGCTGACGTTCACATCAGCACGCATTGAGCCTTCTTCCATATTGCCGTCGCATGAGCCGACATAACGGAGAATTGATCTCAATTTCTTGACGTAAGCCCCTGCTTCTGCAGGAGAACGCATATCCGGCTTAGACACAATCTCCATCAGCGCAACACCGCAGCGGTTGAGATCAACATAAGACATCGTCGGATGCTGATCGTGCATCAGCTTGCCCGCATCCTGCTCAATATGGATGCGCTCAACGCCGATGGTTTTGCCCGGCGCGTCGGGATCTTTTTCGTCCAAGCTAATCTCGATTGCGCCCTCGCCAACAATCGGATGGTAAAGCTGCGAAATCTGGTAGCCCTGCGGCAAATCGGCGTAAAAATAATTTTTCCGGTCAAAGCGTGACCATTTATTGATCTGCGCGTCAATCGCCATGCCCGTCCGCACCGCCTGCCGCACGCATTCCGCATTCGGCACCGGCAACATTCCCGGCATCGCGGCGTCGATCAACGAAACCTGCGTATTGGGTTCAGCGCCAAAGGTGGTATCGGCACCCGAAAACAGCTTTGAATGCGATGTAATCTGGGCATGAACCTCAAGGCCAATCACGACCTCCCACTCACCGGTTGCGCCCTGGATTCGATATGTTGAATGTGTGTCAGTCATATTCCGGCTATCTAATTCGTTTTCGTGATGAGTGTTAGGAAAAACTACGTAATCAATTGCCCGTTTGTTGTGGCAGCTCACCAATCATCTGCGCCATCCCTTTCGCCCACGCACGCCAGTTGAGGCGATCATCATAGGCGGCGCGCGCGGTCTTGCGCATCGCGAGATAGCGCGGGCGATCATCCCACAGGGCAATAATCGCTTTGGCAAAGTCCGTGGCGGTTGCCCCCGTCGGCAACAACAACCCGTTCTCGCCGTGGGTAATCACCCCGCTAACCCCGCCAACGTCGCTGGCAAGTGCTGGCACGCCAAGCGCATTGGCTTCGGCGAACACCATTGGCGTGCAATCCTGCCGAGTTGGCAAAAACAAGATCGATGCGCCACGCAGCAACCCCAACAGCTTGTCAAACTGTGCTGGATCAGATTTCTTGAGTAGTCCGTGAAGCGTTATATTGGACGCCTCAACTGCGGCCTCAGGGAGCGCGCCAACCAGATCAAAATAGCAAGAAAACCCTGCATCATGAAGGATTGCGGCTGTTTCAACCACGATATCGCCGCCCTTACGTTCCCAATCGAGGCCAATAAACAGTAATCGGCATGGCTGATCCGTTTGGGGGTCGGGCGCAACATCTGCCACGGGAATATCAGGAATATTGCAGCCCCATGAGATTGTCCTCACGTCGGCAGACGGCTTGCCATAATGATCGCACACCGAGCGTGCGGCCCAGGGCGAAGAGACGGTGGTGAAGCAACTATTGCTGATCGCCGCCCGCTCAATGGCCTCACCAGAGGCTAGACTCGCAGCGCCAAGCCGCGAAAAGGTCGCGTAAAATGTCCGCATCAAATCAAAAGTCGTGTCCGAAACATGAATCACCGGAAACCACTGCCCAAGTTCGGCTGTAATCGCAGAATTGGCGATACTGATCACTGCGCGTGGGTTAGCTGCGGCAATCTCGCTGCGGAGTGCGGCGGCATGGCGCTTTGCCAGCCTGCGTGACAAATGCAAATCGACCTTGCCACTCGTCAAGCGCAGCACCAATTTGCGGGCGAAAGCGAACCAAATCGGCCGAGGATTGCGAATAACGATAACATCGTCAAGCGCATCCTCAAGCGCGAGCGTCATGCTCCGCGTTGTTCCTGAAAACAGGCGCACGTCATAGGGATCAGCTGATCCAACGACGACAATAGAACCGGATGATTTCATATCAGACTACAAAACTTCCATTGCCAGCGAGTGGATACTCTAGCGGAGCATTAGAGGCCTAACCCCTAACATAAATGATATTTTCGCCACGAATGAACATTTCAAAGGGATGCTCCGCCATAGCTTTTTGAAATGCGTGAGACGTCATTTGCCCCGGCAGCATCCAATCATGCGGCTCAATCATCACAACATAGGCACGAGCAATCCAGTCAAGGTTGGATTTGAATAGGTCACTTTCAAAGCCTTCGATGTCGATTTTGACGATGAACGGCGTATTGCCAGCGCTGTGCGCAAACACATCACCGACGCTCACAAGCGGGCGTCCTGTAAGATTAAGCTTCAGAATGGCGGCATTATCAGGATCAGGCTCAACCGCGATCACCGCCGCCTCTGGAAATTGCTGCTTGAACCAAAGGCTCGCCGAACCAATATTCGCGCCAATGTCGGCGATAATCGGGGTCGAACCCTGATCTATAATCTCGCGGTAACGGGCCAGCACCCGATTTTTGAGCTGTTCAGGATGCGAAAGATCATATTCGCCGTCGATAAACACTTGGCGCAGTGTCGCAATATCACTTTCGCCCGCGCGGATGTGAATGCGGCCAATCTGCGGCACTGCAACCGTCATGCTTGGATCAGCGGCGTGTTTTTTGAGATGGCGTTGGACTACGGCTGGGCCAAAGAAGCGCATGTCGCTGAGGTTGGTTTTGACCTTACGAAACACACTCAAAAACGCTGAGCCTACTGTCACGTCACCACCACTTTTGTGCCCGCTCCCGCCCAACGAATTCCGCACGCTCCTCAATCGCCAGTCCGGCATTGAGCACACTCTGTTCATCAAGCGCCTTGCCAATGATCTGTAGCCCGAGGGGAAGCCCCTGCCCGTCAAGCCCCGCAGGCACTGACATTGCGGGCAGTCCAGCAAGCGAGCTTGGCACGGTGAAGACGTCGTTCAAATACATTGCCAGCGGATCAGCGCTTTTTTCGCCAAGCGCAAACGCGGCTGATGGCGCAGTTGGCGTCAGCAGCAGGTCGCATTTTTCCCAAGCACGGTCAAAATCCTGCGCGATCAGCGTGCGCACCTTCGAAGCTTGTGTGAAATATGCGTCGTAAAACCCTGCACTCAGAACATAAGTGCCGATCATGATGCGGCGCTTGACCTCCGGGCCAAAGCCCGCCGCACGGGTAGCAGCATACATATCTTGCAGCCCCGCCCCATCTGGCAAATCGCGCAGGCCATAACGCACCCCGTCATACCGCGCGAGGTTTGATGACGCTTCGGCAGGCGCGATGATATAATAAGCGGGCAGCGCATATTTGGTGTGGGGCAGCGAAATCTCAACGATTTCGGCACCCGCATCCTTCATCCACGCGATGCCCTGCTCCCACAGCGCGTCAATCTCGGACGGCATATTGTCAACGCGGTATTCCTTGGGAATGCCGATCCGTTTGCCGCGCAGGTCTCCCGAAAGCGCCGCTTCCCAATTCGGCACTGGAATTTCGAGCGAGGTCGAGTCCTTGGGGTCAAAGCCAGCCATATTTTCGAGCATGATCGCGCAGTCACGCACATCGCGCGCCATTGGCCCCGCCTGATCAAGCGAACTGGCAAACGCGACCACGCCCCAGCGTGAGCAGCGGCCATAGGTCGGCTTAATGCCGCTGATGCCAACAAACGCGGCTGGCTGGCGGATTGACCCGCCAGTATCAGTGCCCGTTGCTGCGGGGCACAGTCGCGCGGCGATGGCCGAGGACGATCCGCCCGATGATCCACCCGGCGCAAGCGCTGCATTGCTGCCATCACTGCGCCGCCACGGCGAAATCACATTGCCGAAATAGCTTGTCTCGTTCGACGATCCCATCGCGAACTGATCCATGTTGAGCTTGCCGAGCATCCCCGCGCCCGCCGCCCACAGTTTGCTCGAAACGGTCGATTCATATTGCGGGACAAAGCCTTCAAGAATGTGGCTCGCGGCGGTCGTCTGCACGCCCTTGGTGCAGAATAAGTCTTTCATCCCAATCGGTACGCCCGAAAGCGGCTTCAAATTGCCCTCGCTGCGATCCCGGTCGGCGGTTTCAGCGGCAGCAATCGCATGATCGGGGGTTTCAACAATGAACGCATTAAGCTCTTTGGCTGCCACCACATTGGCGTTGAATGCGTCCGCCACTTCGCGTGCGGAGAAATCTCCGGCACGAAAACCGTCACGAATGGCGGCGACACCCAGATCGGTAAGGTTGCTCATTATTCAATCACCTTTGGCACGCCAAAAAATCCGTGTTCAGCAGCAGGCGCATTGGCGAGCACCGCCTCACGCATTCCGCCGTCGCTCACCACGTCATCACGCAGGCGAAGCACATTGGGGATCACCGCCGTCATTGGGGCGACCGACGATGTATCGACTTCACCAAGCTGCTCAATCCAGCCGATGATATTGTTAAGCTCAGGCACCATCGCCTCAACCTCGGCATCGCTCGCGGCGATCCGGGCAAGCGAGGCAATCTTGCGGACGGTTTTTGAATCTACTGACATGGATGAGCGCCTAGCAGCGCGCACCCGTAGCTTCAAGTCATGCTGCACCGCGTCAATGGCCAATTTATCCACAACCGTGCAACAAAGTGCGTCCATGCACAGCTATCGAACATCTTGCGTCGCACAGGGCAAAGCGTAAACAGTGTAACAAACCAAAGAGGAAAAGCTAATGACCGAATTCTCGCTCGACCGCCGCCAAATGCTTGGTGCCGCTGTCACCGCCGCCGCGCTTGTGCCCGCAGTGGCTGGTGCGCAATCGGTAATTGTTGGCAGTGCGCCCGCCGCCGCCGCACCTTCGATTTACAATCCTGTACCTCTGCCCTTTGATCCCAAGACGATCACCGGCATGTCCGAAAAACTGCTGACCAGCCATCATGGCAATAATTACACCGGCACCGTCAAGCGGCTCGGCGCGATCATCGGCGAACTTGGCAAGCTTGATCTCGCCAAGACCCCTGGCTTCATGCTCAACGGTATCAAGCGCGAGGAACTGATCGCGCAAAATTCGGTCGTGTTCCACGAAATTTACTTCAGTTGCATCGGCGCGCCCAATCAGCCCAACACCCCGCTCGCCAGCGCAATCGAGCGCGATTTTGGCAGTTTCGCCAAATGGGCGCTCGAATTCTCGCAAATGGGCAAGGCGCTCGCTGGTGGATCAGGCTGGGTCGTGCTCAACTGGATGGAGCGCGACAAGAAACTGATCAACGGCTGGGCTAATGACCACACCATGGCGCTGGTCGGCGGGACGCCTGTGCTGGTGATGGACATGTTCGAACATGCTTATGCCATCGATTACGGTAGCAAGGCCGCCGCCTATGTCGACGCGTTCATGGCAACGATCAACTGGTCAGCGGCAGATAAGCGGTTTGTGAAGGCGAGCGCTTAAACCATCCCATCCCCTCTCCGTTGAGGGGGGATGGTCAACATATTGCCCCGGCGCTGGAGATCATGCTACAGCACAAAGCATGAACGATGCCCCGCCGCCGCGCAAGATCATCCATATCGATATGGATGCCTTTTTCGCGAGCGTTGAGCAGCGCGACCATCCTGAACTTCGCGGGCATCCCGTCGCGGTCGGCGGGCAAGGAGAGCGCGGGGTTGTCGCTGCCGCAAGCTATGAGGCGCGAGTGTTTGGCGTGCGTTCGGCGATGGCATCGGCGAAGGCGCGGCGGCTTTGTCCCGATTTGATATTCGTGCCGCACCGTTTTGAGGTGTACCGCCATGTCTCACGCCAGATCCGCGAGATATTTGAAAGCTACACCCCGCTCGTCCAGCCGCTGTCGCTTGACGAGGCTTATCTTGATGTCACCGAGAATTTGATGGGCATCGCCTCGGCCACGCAGATCGCGACTGAAATTCGTGAGGCTATTCGCAAAACAACGGGCCTCACCGCCTCGGCGGGCGTGTCATACAACAAATTCCTCGCCAAGATCGCCTCGGACGTGAACAAACCCGACGGCCTCTGCGTCATCACGCCAGCGCAAGGGCCAGATTTTGCTGCCAGCCTGCCGGTACGCAAGTTCCACGGCATTGGCCCGGCGACTGCGGCGAAGATGGAACGGCTTGGCATCGCCACCGGCGCTGACCTGCGCGATAAGCAGCGCGATTATCTCGACCGGCATTTTGGCAAGGCAGGCGGCTATTATTACTGGGCCTCACGCGGGGTTGATCACCGCCCTGTCAACCCCCATCAGGAGCGTAAGAGCATCGGCTCCGAAACTACATTCGCGCATGACCTCAATACGATTGAGGCGTGCATGGCCAAACTCCGCCCGCTGATCGAAAGCGTCGCGCGTTATTCGCAAAAGCATGAAACGGCCGGCCGCACGGTAACGCTCAAGCTGCGCTACGCCGATTTCAAGACAGTTACGCGCAGCCGATCAACCGTCCACCCTGTCCACACCATCCACGAAATTGAACCCATTATCGCGCAATTGATCGCCGGGTTGGCTCCGTTCGCTCAGGGCATACGTTTACTCGGTGTGACGCTCCACAACCTCGAAAGCGGCGACGGGGCAACTGGCACGCTGCCGCTGTTGGACATCATCGACGCGAACGCATAAAGCGCGGGC
>JBBTEI010000104.1:0-1777 GCA_038042405.1 Pseudomonadota bacterium | reverse complement strand
AGCGCGGGCATGGTTCGTAAATTCCTTTACATCGTCGCCACACTCATTGCGCTCGTTATCGTATTTCTCCTTGGCTACCGCCTGTTTGGCGAACAGTTGATCCGTGGCGCAATGGTACCCACCACCGAATTCGAGGCGCCGCATGGGCAGAATATCGATGCCTATGCCGATGCAAAAATGTGGATCGCCCGCCCTGATATTAAGAACAATCCCGCGCTGTGGTTGCCACCCGACGCTTGGCAGCCTTTTGCGGGTGAGAACGCCGCAATCTTCTTCATTCACCCCACCTCTTATCTTAACCGTGCGGCATGGAACGCCCCGCTTGATGATACCGAAGCCAATGAACGGGCGAGCCTCTTCGTACGCGGGCAAGCAAGCACGTTCAGCGCCGCAGGCGAAATCTGGGCGCCGCGCTATGCTCAGGCGACTTTTGGCGCATTCCTCACTGACAAGCCTGAGGGGCAACGTGCGATCGCCGCTGCTTATGCTGATGTTCTCGCCGCCTTTGACAGTTTCATCGCCAATATTGATCCGAAACGCCCGGTCATCCTCGCCGGGCACAGTCAGGGTGCGCTTCATCTTACGCGGCTTCTCAAAGAGCGCGTGGCGGGCCAACCGATCGCAAAGCGCGTCGTTGCTGCATATGTCGTCGGCTGGCCGGTTTCGATTGAAGCCGACTTGCCCGCGATTGGCTTGCCCGCCTGCGCTGATCCGGAGACGACCGGCTGCATTCTTTCATGGCAAAGCTTTGCCGAACCTGCCGACCCAAGCGCGATCCGTGAGGCGTTCGATAAAACTATCGGGTTGACCGGCCTTCCGCGTAAGGAAACAAAGATCCTGTGTACAAATCCGATCAACGGGACGCCCGATGCTGCCGCACCAGCCAGTGCTAATCGAGGCACAACGAAGCCGTCAGCCGACATGAAAACTGCTGAAATGATCAAGGGTGCTGTGCCCGCACGCTGTGCCAAGGATGGCGTCCTGCTGATCGGCGATCCGCCAAAAATGGGGCCATACACGCTACCCGGCAATAATTATCATGTGTATGATTATAGCCTGTTTTGGACGAATATCCGTGCCGATGCAGTACGGCGCACGGCGGCCTTCTCCGGGCGATGATTACAACAAGCGCGCCCGATTACCGCGCAACCCTTCCCGAGGGTGGGCGCTTGATCGGGCTTGATGTCGGCACCAAAACTATTGGCACCGCACTATGCGATGCAGGCTGGAGCTTCGCCTCACCGGCTGATCTCATCCGCCGCACCAAATTCAGCGCAGACAAGGCTCTGCTGATACAAATGATCGCAGCGCAGAGCGTGCGCGGTATCGTCATTGGTCTGCCGCTTAACCTCGATGGCAGTGATAGCCCGCGCACCCAATCAATCCGGGCCTTTGCCCGCAATGTTGAGCCACTTGGCATGCCTATCCTGCTTTGGGATGAACGCTGGTCAACCCAAGCTGTCGAACGTGCCATGGTCGCAGCCGACGTCAGCCGCGCGAAACGTGCCGAACGGATCGACAATGCGGCGGCAGGATGGATACTCCAAGGCGCGATTGACGCGTTGATGGCGGGATGATCGATTAGCATCCCCACACGGAACATTGAACGCGACGCAGCGTCGAATGCCCACCGCAACTATTCGTCTGGATTTAGGAGTTGGTGCGGGCGGTCGGAATCGAACCGACACTCCTTTCGGAACCGGATTTTGAGTGGGACGAGGTTAGGCTCATGACTTATTAAAGCGCTTGCATGAGTTTTGAGAGGTTGATTCAATGG
>JBBTEI010000103.1:0-12824 GCA_038042405.1 Pseudomonadota bacterium | reverse complement strand
GTGCATCCTTCCATTGACGGCTGAATATTACACCATCAAATGCCGGGACTAAACAGCTAGGCTCTGATGTCCACGGTCAATCCTATGTTACAGCGACGGTTACGGTGTGGGATGACGATCCCAACATCGCGGCTGAAAAACTTCGCCTTGTTGAAAAAATCATTCAAGGCCGTGACTTTACCGTGATTAGCGAAGGCATGAACGGGGTTGAGGCGTGGCTTGGGAGTTTGCCGGGCCATGTTTACGCCAACGTCCGCGCGGCTCCGATTTCAACACTTAATTTGGCCCACATGATCCCCTTGTCAGCGATTTGGGCAGGGCCAGAAGCTGATACGCATTTCGCAGCACCACCGCTATTCTATGCCAAGACGCAAGGGTCAACGCCGTTTCGCTTTTCGCTCCATGTTGGCGACGTTGGACATACACTGATTGTCGGCCCAACCGGGGCTGGCAAATCAGTGTTGCTTGCGTTGATCGCGATGCAGTTCCGCCGCTACTCCGCCGCGCAGGTGTTTGCCTTCGACTTCGGCGGGTCAATCCGTGCTGCTGCGATTGCAATGGGGGGTGACTGGCAAGATTTGGGTGGCACCCTCTACGCTGGCGATGATGCTTGTGCATCCTCGCCGATATTACTCCAACCGCTGGCGCGCATTGAACAGCTGAGTGAGCGCAGTTGGGCCGCGCAGTGGATTACTGCGATTTTAATCAGCGAGGGCGTTGCGGTTGATCCGCAGGTCAAAGACCATCTCTGGTCCGCACTGACCTCGCTTGCCAGTGCCCCAATCGAAGAACGCACGCTCACAGGCCTTGCGGTATTGCTTCAATCAAGCGCACTTAAACAAGCACTTGGCCCTTACTGTATTGGGGGCACTTACGGCCAGTTGCTCGACGGCGAGAGTGAGCGGTTGGGAGACGCACGCATTCAAGCCTTTGAGACTGAAGGGTTGACTGGCTCAGGCGCAGCGCCTGCTGCCCTGTCATATCTCTTTCACCGGATCGAAGCACGGCTTGACGGATCACCGACCTTGATCATCATTGATGAGGGCTGGCTCGTACTTGATAGCCCCGCCTTTGCAAGCCAACTACGCGAGTGGCTCAAAACGCTGCGCAAAAAGAATGCCAGTGTGGTCTTTGCAACGCAAAGCCTTGCTGACATTGAAACGAGCCCAATCGCGCCTACGATTATCGAAAGCTGCCCGACGCGGATATTCCTGCCCAACGAGCGCGCGAGCGAACCGCAGATCATGAGCATCTACCGCCGCTTTGGCCTGAGTGACCGCCAGATTGATATTGTCGCAAGTGCGACGTCCAAGCGCGATTATTACTGCCAGAGTGCAGCGGGTAATCGGCTGTTCGAGCTTGGCCTTGGCGAGATCGCGCTCGCCTTTACGGCAACCTCGTCAAAATCAGACCAATTGCGCATTGCGGCCCTTGTCGCTGAACAGGGTGCTGAGCGCTTTGCAGGTGCTTGGTTGCGCCAGCGAGGACTCGCCTGGGCTGCCGATATGCTTGGCAATTTACCCAATCTTTCCCCCAATACAGAGGAGCAAGTATCATGATGATTTCACGTTTTCGTCGCACCTTAGTCAGCAGCTGCGCTGCGTTTATCCTATCCCTCACGGCGGCTCAGCCAGCCGTTGCTATCATTGTGTTTGATCCAAGCAATTATGCGCAGAGCGTTATTACAGCAGCTCGTTCGCTTGAGCAGATTAACAATCAGATCAAATCGCTTCAAAATCAGGCGACGTCGCTCATCAACCAAGCCAAGAATCTCACCAAATTGCCGCTTACAATATTGGCACCGCTCCAAGCGCAGATCCGGCAGACGCAGCAACTCTTGGCTCAAGCCCAGCGCATGGCCTATGACGTCAAGCAAATCGAAGCGCAGTTTGCCGCCCAGTACAAAAATATCGATCTAACGGCTTCGCAAAAAACGCTTGTCGCAGGCGCAGAAGGACGCTGGAAAACCAGTATCGGCGCATTTGAAGATGCTTTAAAAATACAAGCCGGCGTCGTTGGCAATATCGAGGGCGCACGGACGTCAATGAATGCACTGGTGAGTGCGAGCCAATCATCGAGCGGGGCGCTTCAGGCTGCCCAAGCAGGCAATCAATTGCTTGCGCTCCAATCGCAGCAGCTTGCTGATTTAACCGCAATGATGGCGTCGGTCGGTCGCGCGCAGTCTTTGGACGCAGCCCAGCGCGCAGCCGCCCAAGTGCAGGGCCGTGAGCAATTGAGGCGCTTTCTTGGCGCGCCCACCCCTTACCGGGCCAGCGCCGCCTCAATGTTTCATAATTAGGAAGGTATATGAACATGGAAATCAAAAGCTTATCGCGCATCGGTGCCATCGCTTTCGTCGGCGTCGCGATAGCCTTCACCGCGCTCCACATGCAGAGCCCAACCACTGTCCCAACTGACACGGTAACTATGGTGCTTGACGACAGTGACAGCGACCCCTTGCGCGAACAGCTGCGCCGCTGCCAAGCCATTGGTGCGGCAGGCGCTAATGACGAAACCTGCCTGCACGCTTGGGCACAAAACCGCAGCCGCTTTTTTATGTCAAATGTCGCGGCGAATGCGCAATTGGAAGGGGACCCAGATAGAGCGCCGCTTGGTAACGATTCAGATGCGCTACAAGCTAACGCCAGCGCCGAACAAGAGCCGCCACTTGGGCCCATCTTGGGCGGGCGCCGCTGACATGGAGGGCACTGGCGTCATCGACCGCTTTCTTGAGGTCTTCACGCGTTATATCGACAGCGGCTTTGGGCTTCTTCAAGGCGAAGTTGCGTATATCGCAACGACGCTCATAGTCATCGATGTAACGCTTGCAGCACTTTTCTGGAGCATGGGCGAGGCTGACGATATTATCGCGCGCCTGATCAAGAAGACTTTGTTCGTTGGTGCGTTTGCCTACATTATTGGCAATTGGAACAGCCTTGCGCGGATCATCTTTGAGAGCTTTGCTGGACTTGGTCTCAAGGCCAGCGGCACGGGCTTTACAACCGCTGAGCTGCTCCAACCGGGGCGCGTTGCCCAAGTTGGCTTAGACGCAGGTCGTCCAATCCTTGAAGCGATTGCGGGGCTGGTTGGTTATGTCAGCTTCTTTGAGAATTTTATCCAGATCATCATTTTGCTCTTTGCATGGGCAACCGTTTTGCTGGCCTTCTTTGTGCTCGCAATCCAGCTGTTTGTGACGCTCATTGAGTTCAAGCTGACGACACTGTGCGGTTTTGTTCTGATCCCCTTTGGACTGTTCGGTAAAACCGCGTTCATGGCTGAGCGTGTGCTTGGCAATGTCGTATCATCGGGCATTAAGATACTTGTCCTTGCGGTGATCATTGGCATTGGTTCAACGCTCTTTGCAGAATTTACCGCAGCGATTGGCAGCGCTGAACCAACAATCGAAGACGCGATGACCATTGTACTCGCGAGCCTTGCGCTCCTTGGGCTTGGTATCTTTGGCCCCGGCATTGCCAGCGGCATCGTCTCAGGCGGGCCACAGCTTGGCGGAGGCGCTGCGGTAGGCACGGCTTTGGCCGCTGGTGGACTTGCGGCAGGCGGGATCGCTGGGGCGCGGTTAGCAGCGGGTAGCGTTGCAAGCGCTGCCACAGGACTTGCACATGGCAGCGCTCGCGCCGCAGGCAGCGGAACGGCGGCCTATAGCCTTGGCGCGGCTGGAAAAAGCGGGATGTCAGGCGTTGCTGCTGGCGTCGGCGCCATAGGAAAGTCTGCTGCAGGTGTTGCGGCCTCGCCCTTACGCAGAGCTGCTGATGCGCTCAAATCAAGCTTTGAAAACGGCGCAAGCAGCGCCGTCGCGGCAAGTGGGGCCACCGCTGACGGCGAAGCCAGCGCAGGCTCAGCGTCGAATACAAAGAGTGAAAACGAACAGCCAGCTTGGGCCAAAACGATGAAACAGCGCCAGGCAGTTTCGCAAGGCGCAACTGCAGCGGCGCGCACGCTGCGTTCGGGCGACGGCGGCGGGGCTGGTGCAACTGTTGATGTTAGCGAAAAGGATTGAACGCATGTTTAGTAGATCATCTATCCGTTATGGGCACAGCCCTGAGCCTGAAACACCCTACCACCGCGCAGCCCAAGTCTGGGATGACCGGATGGGTTCAGCGCGCGTCCAAGCGGCAAATTGGCGGCTGGCCTTCTTTGGCACTCTTGCGCTCGCCAGCGGGCTAACAGCGGGTCTTGTCTGGCAGGGCGCACGCGGCACGATTGTGCCGTGGGTCGTCCAAGTTGATAAGTTCGGCGAAGCGCAAGCCGTAGCGCCTGCCGAAGCCAGCTATAATCCAACTGACCCGCAAATCGCATTCCACTTGGCGCGTTTTATCGAGCACGTCCGCAGCGTTGCCGCTGATCCGATTATCGTGCGTGAAAACTGGCTCAGAGCCTATGATTTTACCACTGACAAGGGGGCGGCAGCGCTGAGTGAATATGCGCGCAGCAATGATCCGTTTGCGCGCGTAGGCAAAGAACAAGTCGGGGTTGACGTTGCAAGCGTCATCCGCGCTTCGCCGAACAGCTTCCGCATTAGTTGGAATGAGCGCCGCTATCTTGATGGTAGCCTTGCAGAGACCAGCCACTGGTCAGCGATTGTAACCGTTGCGCTCCAACCACAGCGCACCCCCGACGCTTTGCGCAAAAACCCGCTGGGCGTGTTCGTGAGCGCCATCAACTGGTCAAAGGAACTTGGATCATGATAAAGTCATCCTATCGTAAATTGCATAACAGTAGCCTTTGCAGCCTAGGACTGCGCGCTGCGCTGATATTGACAAGTGCGCTGAGTTGCACTGCCTTTGCCAATTCGCCCTCGCAGGTTGATTTGGCGACAGCCAAGAAGCCCCAAGTAAGAAATCAAGTGTCAAACCCAGTTGGGGTTAAGGCGCCCACGGTTGCGTTGCCTGCGCGGTTAGCCCGACGTTTCAAGCACACCTCCTTGAAAATACATGCACATGCTGCGCGGCGCACTCACTCTATTGCGCCCCGTGACCAAGTTGGCGCCGCCAATGATGCGGCACGTATTCAACCTGAATCCAGCGGTTTTAGCAATGCGATCCAGCGCTATGCTTACGCTGACGGCGCGCTCTATCAAATTTATGCGCGGCCAGGCCAAGTGAGCGATATTGCGCTTCAAGAGGGCGAGCAATTGGTTGGCGCGGGGCCAGTCGCGGCTGGCGATACCGTCCGCTGGATCATCGGCGATACGATCAGCGGTAGCGGCACGAATGTACGCGTGCATATTCTCGTTAAACCAACGCGCGCAGATCTGATGACCAACCTTATCATCAACACAAACCGGCGCACTTACCATCTTGAACTGCGCGCCAACCCGTCGACTTATATGGCCTCTATATCGTGGATTTATCCTCAAGATGCGTTGATTGCACTGCGCAGTGCGAATGCGGCGGCAGCAATTGTAGCGCCCGTTGCAAGCGGCATTGATGTGAGTGCGCTCAATTTTGCGTACCGACTTGCAGGCGATAACCCGCCGTGGCGGCCTTTGCGCATTTTTGATGATGGCAAACAGGTTTTTATCGAATTTGCGCCAAGCATCGCCCAAGGCGAAATGCCGCCGCTGTTTGTGATTGGTGCAGGCGGTGAAGCCGAACTCGTCAACTATAGGGTTTCAGGCCGCCATATGATCGTTGACCGTCTGTTCGACGTGGCTGAAATGCGGCTTGGTGATAAGCGATCAGTGCAAAAGGTAAAGATTATGCGCAGCCCTGCTAAGGTAGTGCGGTGAACGCCGCCTCACCGGTCGCGCAAGCTCAAGCGGCTGCACCAATGTCTCCTAGAGACCCCGTGGCGTCACCAAAAGCCATTACAAGTTTGCACCCCGAACTGCCAAGCGTCATGCGGATTTCTCGAAAAAACGTGATGATTGGCAGTTGCGCGCTCTTAGCGCTGATCGGCAGCGCATTTGCTTATGCGCTCCACACCAAAGTCGAAGCCCCGCCTGCTGAACTTTTGACAACCACCAACCGCTCGACAGCAGCAACACTTGATACGGCTCCCAAAGATTATAGCCAAATCCCCAAGCTTGGCCCAGCGCTTCCTGGAGACTTGGGCGGCCCGATATTTCGTGCACAGCAGGAAAATGCCGTTGCTGGGCTACCCGCTACAGATGGAGGCGCGATCAGACAGGTAGACCCGGCGGACGGCGCGCGTCAGCTTGCGCTTCAAGAGCGCGATGCTGCACGCACAAGTCGGCTGTTCCTTGGGGCAAGCAACGGCATCAGCGCATCAGCGCCCGAAACGACAGGGCAATCACTTGTGGCTTTGCCTGAAAACGGCGAAGCGGCTGCGACAAGCCCCTCGACAAACTTAGGAGAGAGCGGAGCCAAGCCAAGCGATCAGCTTGGCAAACGCGCGTTTCTAAGCGGGGCCGTTGATCGGCGTACTACCACCAGTGACCGACTATCAGCACCACTTGACCCCAATATCGTTCAAGCCGGGAGCCTTATTTCAGCAGCGCTGATTACGGGGATTCGCTCGGATATTCCGGGCCAAATTACCGCCCAAGTGACGCAGAATGTCTATGACAGTCCGACAGGGCAGATATTGCTTATCCCCCAAGGTGCGCGGCTGATCGGCGACTATGATGCTGAAATATCCGTTGGCCAAAGCCGCGTCCTGTTGGCTTGGAACCGCCTGATCATGCCTGATGGTCGTTCAATCCTGCTTGACCGTCAGCTAGGCGCTGACGCAGCAGGCTTTGCAGGCCTTGAGGACGGGGTTGATTATCATGTCGGCGGCCTCGCCAAAGCCGCATTGATCTCGACGATACTTGGGATTGGTGCTGAACTGGGTTCAGGGAGTGATGACCGACTGACTCGCGCGCTCCAGAACGGCACGCAGGACAGCGTCAATCAAGCCGGACAGCAAGTGGTTGAAAAGCAGCTAAGCGTTGCGCCAACGCTTACCATTCGCGCAGGCTTTCCCGTGCGTGTGATCGTCACCAAGGATTTGATATTGGAAGCAATAAGGCCATTAAGGAGTGTGCAGTGACGAAACTTAAACTGGCTGATGTCGGGGCTGACAAGCCCGTGCGCGTCAGCGTTGACCTGCCTGCCCAGGTTCACCGTGACCTTATCGCTTATGCGGGCGTTCTTGGCCAAGGGCAGGCCAGCGTCACCCCTCAAAAGCTCATCGCGCCAATGCTTGCCCGCTTTATGGCAACAGACCGTGCGTTTTTGAAAGCGCGGCGCGCGAGCGTTCAATCAGGTGCAGGGTAGCGCAGGTTGATGAGTGAGAAGAACGCCTTAAGCGCCGGATTATCATTATCCTTATGCCAATAGGCGTTATAGTCGAGCCGTGCGCTGCCGTTTGGCTCCTCAATTTGATGAAAAACAAGCGCAGGCCGGGTGATTCCAAGCGCACTTTCAGTGACGAGCGTGACTGACTTGCCAAGCGAGACTAGCCCGAGGATATTCTCTTGGGTGGCCTCTTGGAGGGTAATATTAGCGGTGTGGCCGAGCGCTGACAATCGGCGTGAGATAATCTCTGAAATGGTCGGCCCGCCGCCCAAATTTGGAACAACGAACGTCTCGCTGCACAGATCATTCCAACATATTTGCGCAGCAGCGGCGAGCGGGTGCTCTTGGGGGAGCGCCAGCATCAGCCGCTCAGACCAAAGCGCGCGTTTGACAAGGCCAGTGCCGCGCAAATCGCCGCTATGGACAGCAATATCAATCGTGCGTGATTGGAGGCCGCTACACAGCCGCTCGCTGCCAGCTTCGACCCCATCAAGCCGCACGTCCGGAAAGCGTTCCAGATAATCGCCAAAAGCGCATTTGAGATTGCCAACCGAGAGCGAAGCCGAAAAGCCAATGACGATCCGCCCGACGTCACCCTTGCAAAGCGCACGCGCGGTTGTCGGTAGACTGTCGAAATCGCTCACTATGCGCCGCGCAATACCCAGGAATGCTTGACCAGAGGCTGACGGGATCGCGCCGCGTGTTGTGCGGTCAAACAGAGTAATGCCGAGTTGAGCTTCCAAACTCCCTATGCGTTTGCTCAGCGTTGATTGTTTCACACCCAGAGCAGCGGCAGCCCCTGTGAAACTGCGCGCATCGACAGCCGCCAAAGCGTACCTCAATTGCCTCACTTCAATACCCACGAACATTTCCTTTATTACAACAAATTTGAAGCAAGGCTCCAAATCATACTTAAGAAAATGCCCCCATTTTAATGTTGCAGCATTCAAGGCCAGCATTCAGGGATCGCCAGATTTGGGTCCAAATGTTTCGCCGAGGCGCAACCGACGCAGGCGACCATCAGTGATATCGGTCTCAACGATTAAAAGCTTTGCGTCTTTTAAGTCGCTGAGCATATTGTAAAATGTTCGGTGCGCGATGGGCAGGCACCGCTCGGCCTCGCTTTGCGGCATTGAAACACGCTCGGCAACGAGCATCAACAAGCGTCCTTGCATACTCAGCAGCGGGGTACCGAAACACGTAGCAAAGCGCGCATTCCACTGCGTCAGAAATTTCGCTGACGCACGACCTTGCGGGCTAGTGAAATCGGGAAGGATATTGGCATTCAGGGTCATATCTAGCGGCCTACCCACAGTGCGATCAATTCTGCACTTGGGAATTTAGGACGATAATTTCGCCGAAACAGCGCTGGTCGTATGACAGGCGATCAATGGCATGTTGCAGCGTGGCTGCTGCCGGCAATTCATCACCCAAACCGTCAAGCACTTCAAGCGCTAGGAGCATCGAACCGAGCGCGGTTGAGCGTAATTTTGCCTTGCGGCCATCACTAAAGGAGAACTGGACCACCACTTACCTCACTTAACCTACGCCACTTCCGGCAATCAATTTCTGCTGTGAATGAAAATCCGTGGCGACAGCTTGCAAATCACCCCTTGCACTCGCGGTCGCACTTACGAGCCGCTGCCGCCACGGACGTTCGCGTTCACACCCGGCTCTGCATAAACGCCACTGGTGCAAAGCCAGGCACGAACGATCCGGTGTTGCCTTTTGACAACACGACCCGAAACATACTTGCGGACATGAGGCATCGCAGGCGGCGACAAACATTTTGCAGCAGCGGACGAGGCTGCTGCGCATAGGTCGCAACAGTCAAGTGCTGCCTCACCGGGGCAGCACTTGACGTTGACACGCGCAATGAGCCTTCGTCGTAAGGGCAATTTGGTCGCCCGTACACGCATGCGAACAATTCTGGGCACAGCAATGATTACTGAAGCGGCAGTTGCAATTTGGCGACTCTGGGGCATTCTCTGACCTCCAATATGTAAATCGGTATAAATACATATTTAAGGTTAGCAAGCCCTATATCAGATTTTTTGCAAGCTTACCTTCTTTGGCATGGACAATGATCGGGCCATGAAACCGATATTTATCGACAATATGGCGCAAAGCAGTGGTTGCGAGCGAATAAAGCCTGATTTCTAGAAATGTAAATTTTGTCACGGAATAGAAGCTTGAATCCTTCCAACTGACACGCACATTGATTTGCCACTTCCCGTCGTCACGCTGCCTGAGTTCAGCAGCTTCGACTTGGCCGCCTTCAGGTCTGCGTGTGGTCAGTTCATATTCGTAGATTAGCGGATATTCCATATTTGCCCCCCATTTTCACTATGGATTTATACTGAATTACAATTTATGTGCCTATCTAGCATGTAATAAAGTGTAGCAGTTTGATGCAGGGTTGCCACCAATGAACGACAAACACGTAATGACCGCCAATATCGTCCGCGTTCCGGGATCTCGAGCGGCAAAAGCCCGATCTGTCGGGCAAACGCACTGGCTTACTGCACGTGCTCATTCGCTCTGGGATAGAGGACGAGCTTTAGCGGGCACGCCCGCCCAGACATATTTGCGAGCGCAAGGTATTGACTTCTGCCCTGCTGGATTGCGCTATCTTAGCAAATGTCCGGTGGGTACTGGTTCTGAGCCGCGCAGCCATCCTGCTATCATTTCAGCGCTGCACGACGAAGACGGCCTAGTTGCGCTGGAACAAACATTTCTAAGCGGTGACGGCCGAGAGCTTGCTACTATCGACCGCCCAAAGCGGATAATCGGCTTCCCCGTCGGCGGGCTTGGTAGGTGGGGGTTTACACCGCAGCGAGTCTTGCGGCTGACCGATACGCTCGAAGAAGCCGCAAGTGCTATGGTCGTAGGCTCGCAGGGCATTCCCGTCTGGCCAGTGTTTAGTTGCGAGCGCTACATTCTAGTCGATATCCCTGCGAGCATAAGGCACATTATCATTTATGCTAGGTTCAATCCCGAAGTCGCAGCGGCAATTGTTCGCGCAACCGCCCATCTCACCGCAAATGGCCGCAGCCTTGAGGTTCAATATCCACCCGACGACGAAAGCTGGAACACATATTTGCGGCGGGTGCGTTCATGATTGCACGCCCAACCCTTGATCAGCGTAAAATTATCGCCACACTTAACGACGAGGCCCGCGCGCGGATCGGGATTGATACCATAATCTGGCATACCCATGGATTTCTGCAGTTAAGCGATGAGGATCAAGCAGCCGTCCGCGCGTGCATGATCTCCTATGATGCTTGGAATATTGGCAACAGCAGCGATGGTGATCGTGATTTCGGTGCGATCTTCCAACATAGCGACGGCACATGGACGCCCTACACACCTGACGGCGAAGGTTGGCTGAATCTGGTCTTTTGGGAAATCAGTTACCATGATCTAAGCCTTAGCAGGCCCAGTATGATGCCATGGGACGATGCCAGCACAGCACGTATCCTAATGCTGATGCTGGCCAGTGAATATGACTAGCTGCCTGACGCTGAGGTGTATTATGTTGCTTAAACACCGACTCCCGGCTAATCATTTTAGAAGGATTTTTGAACTGCAAGAGCGAGGCACACCCTATGCAACCGTTTGAAAAGCCCGTCGCCAGCCGCCGTTATGCAGCACTTGCTGCGTCAGAATCCCGCCTGACCGCCGACGGATTTCTAGCGCTTCATGCAACCCTCTTTGGTGCGTCGCATGATAAAGCCGGGCAGATTCGTGAAACGCCGCTTAGCTGGAATGGATGGACTTTTGCCCATGTCCCGATGATTGCGCCGTCACTCGAAACGCATTTTGCGAGCCTTGCCGAAGCCGATGATCTTAAATCGCTGTCCCGCGACGATTTCTTTGACGCACTTGCGCACCATGTCAGTGAACTCCATGCGATTTCGCCATTTTGTATCGGTAACCGTAGCACAATAGCGCTGCATGCCGAACAGGTCGCGCGTATGGCTGGCTATGCTGTAGAAACCTGTGGACCAAGCAAAAATATTTGGGATGAGCAATTAGCACTTAGCTTTGTCCACAAAGATCATCGCGGCATATCCTATTTGCTTAAAGGCGCGCCCATTCCTGTTGATCTATTTCCAGAGAGCGTAATCGGGGCCAACGGACTACCGCAATTGCCAGATCGTGATGCGTCGACAGGGAGGCGCTATCAACGGACAATCGCGCGCGCAAAGCGGGAGCTTGAGGATTATATTTCCGAAGCGCGTGATCAGGCTATGGCGCATGTTATCGCTTTAACACACGCAGCAGTCTCTCGTTCACAGCTTATGCCTGCGTCTCAGATACTCGGGTTTTTGCGCCATCCCAAGGGGGCAGTTTTTCAAGCCGCCCTTCTAGACGCAGCAAATTATGGCATAATTACACCTGTTCTTCATGACGAACAAAGCCCTTTGGAGCGCGTGCGCGAGATTGCCTCGGCAATCGGCGTAGGGATCACCCAGCAATCACCGGGTCAGCTTGAGTTTTTGATTGAAACGGTAAGTGTGCCCGAATACGGGGTGCGCGGATCGCCGCATCAAGATCGGCTTGCAACACGCTTTCTTACCAACACCGCTGAACAAAATCACGCCGACCCGCGCCTTGCTACCTATCAACGCGCGCTTGATGATATTAGTGCTACCGTCAAACAAAACCGCTCGTTCAGCCCCAAGCGCATCGCCGCCAAAATCGATCAGGCACGCCGGGAGATCGCAGCGCGGATTAGGAACGGTGAGATGGTAGGCGCAGATGCGAACAAACGGGCGGCTTAAGCACAGTGAGCACTTGTCAAAAGCGACAGGGCGGGGGTGACGCCCTGTCGCCAGCGCACTCAATTAGTTGCGACTGTCACTACTACCCCATCCGCCGAGCCAATCCCATAAGTCGCGCTTTGGAGCATTTGCTTTGTTTGATTTATGCGACATGATATCAACCTTTCATGCGCGCAGGGAAATCCTGCCGCGCATGAAAGGCTAATCATCGCGAATTCGATTCACAATGATTGGGTAAATGCGGCGTTACACCCAAGCCACAGGGCGGGGTGACGCCCTGTGGCTCGGCTGCTCATTAGTTACGACCGCCGTTACTACCGCCCCCCGTAAGCCAATCCCATAAGTCGCGCTTTGGCGCGTTTGCTTGGTTTGATTTATGCGACATGATATCAACCTTTCATGATGCGCGCAGGGAAATCCTGCCGCGCATGAAAGGCTAATCATCGCGAATTTGATTCACAATGATTGGGCAAATGCGGCGATGCCGGAATTCTGACCGATTATATCATTGCACCGCCCGCAAAGTAACAAACTCCGAGAATTCCGCCCGGTCAATCGCTACCGCTCGTCGCTCGCCAAACGGGCAATCCAGGTCATCGTTGACGCCCACCGATATGCCAATTCGTTGAAACCCGTGAACCCCCAAAAAGTCCTGTGTAAACAGCGCGTGAAGCTGTCCCGGCATAGGATCGACATCAATGCCCGAGTCTGGCGGCACCAGAAAGACGAATATCCCATCATCGCCCTGATGAATCAAACAATCAGGCGCGATCAC
>JBBTEI010000102.1:0-18375 GCA_038042405.1 Pseudomonadota bacterium | reverse complement strand
GGCGGTGCCTTCGCCGACGTCAGGAAGTTTGAAAACGAACTGGCCCACTGGTCTTTAGCCTTCAATCACGGTGCGCATAGCTTTGATGATGCGCGGCGGGGTCGGGAAATACTCCCATTCGAGGGAGTGCGGATAGGGCGTGTCGTAGCCGGTCACGCGTTGGATCGGCGCTTCGAGTTTGTAGAAGCAACGCTCCTGCACCAGCGCCGCAAGCTCTGCGCCAAATCCGCTCGTCCGCGTCGCCTCATGGATCACAAGGCAGCGCCCGGTCTTTTTGACTGACGCCTCAATCGCATCAATATCAAGCGGAACTAATGTGCGCAGATCGATGACATCGGCATCAACGCCAAGTTCCTCAACCGCCGCGAGTGCGACATGCACCATCGTGCCGTAGGTCAGCACCGTTAGATCCTGGCCATCGCGCACGACGGTCGCCTTGCCAAGTGGAATGGTATAATGCCCCTCGGGCACTTCGCTTGCCGGGTGCGTCGCCCAAGGTTTAACCGGACGATCATAATGGCCATCAAATGGGCCATTATAAATCCGCTTTGGCTCAAAGAAGATGACGGGATCATTATCTTCGATCGCCGCAATCAATAGCCCCTTGGCATCATAGGGCGTTGACGGGATCACGGTCTTGACCCCGCAAATATGGGTGAAGATGCTTTCTGGTGATTGGCTGTGCGTCTGCCCGCCAAAGATGCCGCCGCCAAAGGGCGAACGCACGGTGATCGGCATCGTCCACTGCGCGGCGGAACGATAGCGGATGCGCGCGGCCTCACTCACCAACTGATCAAGCCCCGGATAGATATAATCGGCAAACTGGATTTCGGGTACCGGCCGCATCCCGTAAGCCGCCATGCCGACCGCGACCGCGATGATCCCGCATTCGGTGATCGGCGTGTCAAAGGCGCGCGTCTTCCCGTATTTGGCCTGTAAGCCTGCCGTCGCGCGGAACACACCGCCAAAATAGCCCGCGTCTTCGCCAAACACCACGACATCCGCGTCGCGGCCCATCGTCACGTCCATCGCGCTGTTGATCGCCTCGATCATGTTCATCTTGCTCATGATGAAGACTCCGGCCATTTGCGCATTCGTTCCGACGCCATCTGTGTGGATTGTTCGCGAAGATGCCACGGCACATCCTCAAACACATCTTCAAACATTGTATCAAACGGCTGGTGCATCCCGTGGCCAAGGATACCGTTTTTCTCAGCCTCCTTTTGTGCAGTTTTGACGTGGCTTGCGACCTCCAAATCCATCGCCGTCTGGCGCGCCTCATCCCATTCGGCAAGCGCGATCAGATGCGCCTTCAGCCGCGCAATAGGATCGCCGAGCGGCCAATGCGAGCCTTCATTGGCTGAGCGGTATGCTGACGGATCATCCGACGTGCTGTGCCCTTCGGCGCGGTAAGTGAAATATTCGATCAGCGTTGGGCCTTGGTTGGAACGTGCGCGCTCCGCCGCCCACTGCATCGCCGAATAGACCGCAAGCGCATCATTCCCGTCAACACGCAGTCCCGCAATCCCGTACCCCACTGCACGCGCGGCAAAGGTGGTTGCCTCGCCACCGGCAAAGCCCGCAAACGAGCTAATCGCCCACTGGTTATTGACGATGTTGAGGATCACAGGCGCGCGGTAAACGGTGGCAAAGGTCATCGCGGCATGAAAATCGCCTTCTGCCGTTGATCCTTCGCCGCACCATGCGGCGGCAATTCGCGTATCGCCCTTGATCGCGCTTGCCATCGCCCAGCCAACAGCTTGGGGAAGCTGCGTTGTGAGGTTGCCCGAAATCGTGAAAAAGCCATATTCGGGGAAGGCATACATGATCGGCAATTGACGCCCTTTAAGCCTGTCACCCTTATTCGAATAAATCTGGTTCATCATTTCGGTGAGCGGACAGCCGCGCGAAATGAGGATGCCTTGCTGACGGTAAGACGGGAAGCACATATCGTCGCTGGCAAGGGCTGCGGCGGCCCCAATTGAAACGGCCTCTTCGCCAAGACATTTCATATAGAAGCTGGTTTTGCCCTGCCGCTGCGCACGGAACATCCGGTCATCAAACGCGCGTGTTAAAGCCATGTTGCGCAGCATCATGCGCAACATATCGGGCGATAGGCGCGGGTTCCAAGGGCCAACCGCCTTGCCCTCATCATCAAGCACGCGCACCAACCCATAAGCAAGATCGCGAAACTCATGCGCTGGCGCAGCACTATCTGGACGCGATGTGACGCCCGCCGCCGGAATCGGAATGTTGCTGAAATCGGCCACATCGCCAGGGCGATAGCTCGGTTCGGGGACATGGAGCGCCAGTGGCGACAGATTCTTTCGCGTCATAAGGTTTGTAATAAAATTACGCGGGGCGTTTGGCCACTCATTTTTTTTCGGGCTGCGATTCGGGTCACACCAGAGTCTTAATATTTTCTTACCGCTTGACTCGCGGAGATGATTCGACGCGGTGTTAGGGCGCGACTGCGGGTAAGCAGCTCCGAATGTTAGTTTTAAACAGGGGATATTTATAATGCGGAAATCGGGTTTTTCATTAGCGATCGTGGCAGTCTGGCTCCTTGCGACTCCGTCTTACGGGGCTGTCGTTATTGCAAATAGCGGCGGCGTCACTGCGGGTGCCTTGGCACGGGTTGACGGCGGTGGCATACTCGCAAGCAACTCAAACTCGGATGGCTTTACCGGCGCAGTGCGCTCGCTCAAATCGGGTATCACCGTTTCATCAAGAAATTCGGCGCAACAAATTGTCTCCAGCACCACTACGGCGACGGCTTCGTTTCTTTCGGCGGATGCGGGATCGGTTTTTGTCAATTTGAGCCGTGATTTTACAGGCGTCGGCACGAGTGGGGCACAGAATAATCAGGGCAATGCCGGCCCAATCAACTTTTTCTATAGCTTCACGCCGACCATTAATGCGATTCTGAAATTAACGTCTAATGTTTCGGTTCAAGGCGGTAACCCCTTTGGGTTTCAGGGCTTTTTGCTACGTGCAAATGGCAACGCAGTGCTTGGCAATTTCAACGCAATCAATCCGACAACTTCGGGTAGCACGATAGTTAACCTTGATCGCGGCATATTATATACGCTGACGATTGAAAATGCTTCGAATATTTCGGGCGGGCTGCCCAGTCTTTTCAGCGGCAGCGCAACGGGTGAATTCAACTTCGCCATTGCAGGCGTCCCCGAACCAGAAACATGGGCGATGATGATCATTGGCTTTGGTTTGATTGGCGGGGCTGCGCGGCGTCGCAAGACGAGCATCCGGGTAGCGTATAATTAATCAATAAATCAGGGGGCAATGGTTATTCATTGCCCCCTTTTTCGATTGTTGTGCCAGCTTCTTTACTGGGTCGGGAATCCCCTGATCTTGAGCAACGCCTTCACATCGGGATCACGCCCGCGAAATGCGCGGTAAGCCTCGGCGCGATCGGTTTCGTTGCCGGTGGAGAGAACCAGCTTGCGAAAGCGGTCTGCGGTGGGCTTGTGCCACGGATCGTTCACTTCTTCAAACGCCGCCCAGGTGTCGGCGTCCATCGTTTCTGACCAGAGGTAGGAATAATAGCCTGCCGAATAACCATCGCTTGAAAAGAGATGCCCGAATTGCGGCAGGCGGTGGCGCATCACCATTTCCTTGGGCATCCCAAGTTCGGCAAGTGTTTCCTTCTCAAATGCCGAGATATCGCTGATCGGCGCCGCCCGGTTGTGGAGCTTCATGTCGAGGATCGCTGACGAAAGATACTCCACGGTGGCAAAGCCCTGATTAAACGCGTTTGCTTTGATGATCTTGTCGAGCAGTGCTTGCGGCATCGCTTCCCCGGTCTTGTAATGCCGCGCATATTTATCAAGCACGTCGCGCGTCAGCACCCAATGCTCATTGACCTGACTTGGATATTCGACAAAATCACGCGGGGTGCCGGCGAGTGCGGGATAATAGACATCCTGGAGGAAGAAATGGATCGCATGGCCAAATTCATGGAAGAGCGTCTGCGCGTCATCAAGGCTGATCAGTGTTGGCTCACCCTTGGCTCCTTCAACGAAATTATTATTGTTTGAGGCAAGCACATTACGCGCGCCGCCAAGCTTTTGCTGCGCGCGGTAGGTCGTCATCCACGCGCCCGACCGCTTGTTATCACGGGCATAGCCATCGAAGTAAAACAGCCCGATGTTGCGGCCATTGCGCTTGTCGGTCACTTCAAATACGCGCACCTTGGAGTCGAACACGGGCACGGTGCCCGTCACTTCTTTGAAACCAAGATCATAAAGACGGCCAGCGGCATAAAAGGCCGCATCGACCATATTCTTCACTTCAAAATAAGGCTTCACCTCATTTTGGTCGAGGTCATAACGTGCCTGCCGCACTTTTTCGGCATAATAGCGATAATCCCATGCTTCGATCTTTGCACCGCTGCCATCCTTGTCGGCAATCGCCTGCATATCGGCAACTTCTTCGTTCACGCGGGCGACGGCAGGGCTCCAGACGCGCATCATCAAATCCATCGCGCGTTCGGGCGTTTTCGCCATCGTATCGGCCATGCGATAATGCGCGTGGGTGGGGAAACCGAGGAGTGCTGCACGTTCGGCGCGGAGCTTGAGAATGTTGGCGATGACGGTCTTGGTATCATTGGCGTCGCCATTATCGCCGCGCCCGACAAAGCCGCGCCAGACTTTTTCACGCAAAGGCCGGTTGGTTGAGAAGGTGAGGAATGGGTCAACCGCCGACCGCGTGTTTTTGATAATCCATTTGCCGGGCAGTTTGCGGCTTTCAGCAGCCGCTTTGGCCGAAGAAATGAACGAGGCGGGGAGGCCCGCGAGATCAGCCTCATTATCAATCGTTACAAAGCTATTTTCGTCGGCGAGCAGCTTACTGCCGAAATCGGAGAAGGCGACCGCAAGTTTTGAATTTATGTCGGTAAGTTTGGCCTTGTCTGCCCCGCCAAGCTGCGCGCCCGACCGCACCAACTGCTCATAATCGCGCTCGACGATCCGCATCTGCTGCGGCGTCAGTTTCGCCGTTTTGCGACCGTCATAAACCGCCTTGTAGCGGGCGAACATCACCGAATCAAAATTGATTTGATCGTAAAAGGCAGAGACTTTGGGATCGAGCTCACGTTCAATCCCCTGCACTTCGGGCGTCGTCGTATTGCTCGTCATCACGCCGTAAATCGAGAACAGCCGATCCATCGACTTGCCGGTAAGCTGCATCGCCTCGTTGGTGTTCTGGAATGTTGGCTTGGCCGGATTGCGCTTGATCGCGTCAACTTCGGCGCGCAGTTCGGCCATTGCATCACTAAATGCTCCGGGAATTTGCGCGGCTTTAACCGTGTCAAACGGTGGCACCCCGCCGTAAGGGCCAGTCCATGCTTTAAGCAGCGGGTTCTTGGCGACGGCAGCGGCAGGCGCTTTTTTGCTAGGCGCGGCGGCGTTCAGCGGCATGGCAATGGCGAGCGCTGCAAGACTTGCAGTGGCAAATAGGGTGCGCACAAAATCTTCTCCTCATAAGGCTAAATTCCTGGATGCGTTCATGACGCGGCGTTAACACACTCTTGCGCGTTTTTCGACAGACCGACAAGCTGTGACGACCGACGCTGGCAGTCGCGTAATACTGTGACTATAGGCGGGCTAACACCACCGATTTTGAAAGACTGATATGGCCAAGTTTACACCGTTCAAATGGGATGATCCTTTCCGCCTTAATGACCAGCTTACTGACGATGAGGCGATGATTGCCGAGGCGGCAGAGGCCTATGCGCAGGATAAACTCCTCCCTCGCGTGGTCAGCGCGACGCTTGAAGAGCGGTTTGACCGTGAGATTATGAATGAATTTGGCGAACTCGGTTTGCTCGGCGCGACGATTGAAGGTTATGGCTGCGCGGGCGTCAGCCATGTTGCGTATGGCCTGATCGCGCGCGCGGTTGAGCGGGTGGACTCGGGCTACCGTTCGGCAATGTCCGTCCAATCGAGCCTCGTGATGCACCCGATCCATGCTTATGGTTCAGAAGAACAGCGCCAGAAATATCTCCCCAAGCTCGCGACCGGTGAAATGGTCGGTTGCTTTGGTTTGACCGAGCCTGACGCGGGCTCCGATCCTGCGGGCATGAAAACGCGCGCGAAATCGGTGCCGGGCGGGTATAGCGTCTCGGGCGCAAAGATGTGGATCACCAATTCGCCGATCGCGGACATCGCGATTGTCTGGGCGAAGGATGACGGCGGCATCATTCGCGGCTTCATCCTTGAGCGCGGGATGAAGGGGCTGAGCTTTCCCAAGATCGAAGGCAAAATGAGCCTGCGCGCATCGATCACCGGCGAAATCGTGATGGACGAAGTCTTCGTGCCGGAAGAAAATATGCTCCCTGATGTGCAGGGGCTTGGCGGGCCGTTCGGCTGTCTCAACAAGGCGCGTTACGGAATCGCTTGGGGCGTGATGGGGGCGGCTGAAGATTGCTTCCACCGCGCGCGGCAATATCAGCTTGATCGCCATCAGTTCGGCCGCCCGCTCGCCGCGAACCAGATTCCCCAGCTTAAAATGGCAAATATGCTCACCGAAATCGGGCTTGGTCTTCAGGCCGCAATCACCGTTGGCCGCGCGATGGATGGTGGTACCTGGTCACCCGAAATGATCAGCATCATCAAACGCAACAATTGCGGCAAGGCGCTCGATATCGCCCGGATGGCGCGTGATATGCACGGGGGCAACGGGATCGCAGCGGAATATCATGTGATCCGCCACGCGATCAATCTTGAAACGGTCAACACTTATGAAGGCACGCATGACGTTCATGCGCTGATCCTTGGCCGCGCGATTACCGGTATTCAGGCGTTTAGCTGACGTTTTCTCAGAATAGTCGCGTCAGCATATAGAAGCCCGCCCCGACAAGTGCTGATGCAGGCACGGTGAGGATCCACGCGACGAGGAGGTTGCCCGCAATGCCCCAGCGCACGGCGGACTCGCGTTTCGCGATGCCCACACCGATGACGCACCCAGTAATGGTGTGCGTTGTTGATACCGGTATGCCGAACCACGAGGCGGCAAACACCATGATTGATCCGCCAGATGATGCGGCGAACCCTTGGTGATGCGAAAGTTTGGTGATCCGTGTGCCCATCGTCTGGATAATCTTCCACCCGCCTGAAAGCGTGCCAAGGCTGATCGCGCTATAGCAACTGATCGCGACCCAGTGCGGGACATGGAATTCGCCGCCAAGATATCCGGTTGAATATAGCAGCACCGTGATGATCCCCATCGTCTTCTGCGCATCATTGAGCCCGTGGCTGAGCGAATAAGCTGCCGATGACACCAGATGGAGCGATTTGAAGCTACGTTCGGCATGTCTGGCCGTCGCACCCTTGGCCAGCCAAGAACTGGCCAGCATGATCAGCATTGAGATAAACATACCAATCGTAGGGGAAAGGAAGATGGCGATCACGGTCTTGTTAAGGCCCGTCCAGATAATGCCCTCCATGCCCGCATGGGCGACGCCCGCGCCGACGAGTCCGCCGACCAGCGCATGGCTTGACGAAGAGGGGATGCCCTTGAACCATGTCAGGACATTCCAGAACATCGCCCCAATCAGAGCGCCGAATACCACGGAAGGGGTAATCACGTCCTTATCAATGATCCCCTTGCCAATCGTTTCGGCAACCTTGTGGAGGCTCGGGAAAATCACCGACAAAAAATATGCGGCAAAATTGAAAAAGGCCGCAAATATTACGGCATTGAGCGGCGAGAGCAGCCGGGTTGAAACGACCGTCGCGATTGAATTTGCCGCATCATGTAGTCCGTTGAGGAAATCAAACGCGAGCGCGAGCGCGATCAATCCGATAAGGAGCGGCAGGGCAAGGGAGGTTTCCATCGGCTGGCCTTAAGAATGATCAATGACGAGGCCGTCAATCTCATTGGCAACGTCCTCGAACCGGTCAACCACGCGCTCAAGATGACTGTAAATTTCGCGCGAGACGATGAAGCGCAAGGTGTTGCTCGCGCCGTGCGCCTTAAATAACGCGCGCAGGCCTGCGTCATGGATCAGATCAGCCTGACCCTCCATTTTTACCAGCCGTTCGGTCAGCGTATGCAGACGCCCCGCATTGGCATTGATGTTGCGGAGTAAAGGCATTGCCTCGGCCAGAACGCGCGCGGCGTCAACGATGATCGCTGCCATATCTTTCATTTCTTTATCGAATTCGGTCACTTCATAGAGCGAGATGGCACCGGCGGTCTGGTTCATCTGGTCAATCGCATCATCCATTGATGCAATCAGGCTGGTGATGGCCCCGCGATCAAATGGGGTCAGAAAGGTGCGGCGGACGGTTTGGAGGACTTCACGGATAATATCATCGGCATCATGCTCACGCTCTTCGATTTCCTTGATGTGATCGGCCATGTTCGGCCCACCCTGAAGTAGGCGCGATAGCGCATCAGCCCCAGCGACAAGCGTTGTTGCATGCGCTTCAAACAATTCAAAAAAATTGCCTTGTTGCGGCAATAAACGCTGAAACCAGCCAAACATCCCTTTACTCCCTTTTAATCCTGGCATCACATTTTGCCGCGTTGACGGGGCGATCTCGCTCGCGCGGAACAACCGGATCAGCACCTGCAAATCGGGCTCATCAACCGCGTTTGCGGCTTCGTTTAAGGGAAACCAGCGCCGCTCGCGCATGCCCTGTTCTTCCCACTCGTCCATTTCTTCGGTGACTAGAATCGGAAATACATCAACGTCAACCATCAGCGACGCACCCGATTTCTTGGTCTTGCGGTAGCGATATGCGCCAAGTCGTGCGGGGCATGCCAGCCCTTGAACCCCTGCTTCTTCCATGGCCTCATGCGCAGCAGCGGCGTGCGGAGAAAGGCCTGCGATCAAATTCCCCTTGGGCAGCACCCAGCGCTTTGTCTCGCGCGAAGTGACAAGCAGCACAAGCACTGGCGCATCAAGCGCATCACCTTCGGTTCGGTAGGGTAGGGCGGCAATCTGGCGAATGGGCTCGACTCGATAGTATTACAAAATTGTTACAACCGCTCTGGCGGAGGAGCGCGTTTGATGCAAGGCAACGGATACGACACTTTTGCTGCCAATTTTTGCTCGCTATTGAAGTGGCTTATCGGCAGTAGCGTAGAATGATTCGCGACAACGGGAGGTGATGTCGGTGAAGTCGACAGCGGTTCTTGTCGATCTGGTGGGATATAGCGATATGTCTCGGTTGCTTGAGGACTCGCTCGGGGTTCAGGCAACGCTATCGCTCAATCAGCAGGTGCAGCGGCTGATCGGTGACGCGCTGTCCGAAGCGGGCGGTACTGCTGCTGATAATGTCGTAATGACGACGGGGGATGGCGCACTCCTGACCTTTCTGGCTCCCGATCAAGCGCTTGATTTTGCGGCAAGTTTGCATCGCTGCGCCGCACGGCACAACGCTGGCGTTACCGAGCCGCGCGCGCACCGCGTGTTTCGCGTTGGCATCAGCACAGGTGAAATTGCGGTTGATCCAAACACCGGCTCCCCTGCTGGTATGGCAATCAGCCGTGCTGCACGTCTTGAAGCAAAGGCCGATCCCGGCGGCGTGCTTATTGACAGCGAAAGCTGGAATGCAGTCGGCGGAGAATCCAAGGCAGCCTATCATGGCCCCGAAGATATCCTCGGCAAGCGTGATGAACATTTCGAGGCGTATCGCGCCCAGATTGATCCCGATGGCATCGCTCACGCGGCCTATTGGATCGATACAAAGAGCGAAATTGCCCTAAATCTGACGAATCAGGGTGATCTGGCATCGCAATCAAAGGGGACCAGCCGTCGGCAGTTGATGATTGGCGGCGGCGTGGCGCTTGTTGCGCTTGGCGGCGGGTACGCGGCCTGGCAAACAGGGCTGATCGGTTCGTCGGCGGAGGCGAACAGCGTTGCCGTATTGCCGTTCAAGAATTTGAGTGGTGACGCGGCTCAAACCTATTTCTCCGATGGCCTGTCTGAAGAAGTACGTGCCACGCTTGCGCGCAACGCGTTGCTCAGGGTTGCAGCGCCAACCTCGTCTGGCGTTTTTCGCGATCATAATGAGGGAGCCATTTCGATCGGGCGGCAGCTTGGCGTTGCCTATCTCCTCGAAGGGAGCGTCCGCCGCGCCAACGGGATCGTGCGGATTTCAGCCGAACTTGTTGATACCAGCACGGGCTTTTCAAACTGGTCACAAAGCTTTGACCGGCCAATGCTTGATATTTTCGCGGTGCAGAGCGAGATTGCAAGCATCGTCGCGCGCGAACTTGCCGTGCGGATGGTAACCGAAGCGCCGCCTGCTGAGTCCAACGGCAAGCTGACGACGGGCGGCACCACAAATGTGGCGGCCTATGACTTATTCTTGCGTGGCCAAGCCTTCCATATACTCAGCGCCGATGAGGCTTCCGATCGCGCAGCCCTGGTTGCCTTTGATCAGGCGATTGCGCTTGATCCCAATTATGCAGCGGCCTACGCCGCGCGATCACGAAGCTTAACCAATATCGCCAATGGCACGAGCGACTTGTCCCAAATTCGCTTGCTGTTTGAAGCATCAGTAGAAGCGGCGCAGCGCGCGGTTGCCTTGGCGCCGGATTTCGCCGATGCCCATTCGGCGCTTGGCGTGGCGTTCGCCTTTGGAAAATTGGACGTAAAGGCTGCCCGAACCCCGTTTGAACGATCACGGATGCTTGGGGTTGGTGATGCCGATGTGCTTGCACGTTTTGCCCTGTTCAGTGCGCGCTGTGGTCGCGACATCGCGGCAAAAGATGCAATAAAGCGTGCGCTTAAGCTCGATCCACTCAACCCGCGTACTTTTCGTACGGCGGCCACTGTTGACTATGCCGCGCGGCGCTTCGCTGAATCCATCATCTTCAATCGAAAAGCGCTTTCGCTCAATGCCAAGCTTGGGGCATCAAATGCTGCAATCGGCGATGCCATGCTCGGGCTTGGAAAACTGAAAGAGGCGCGCGAAGCTTATCGTCTTGAAAACAGCGCAGTATTTGCGCTTACCGGAATCGCGATTGTTGAACATCTAATGGGGAATAAAGCTGCCGCGCGGGCGGCATTCGATAAGCTGGTTGCCGAACGGGGGGATAGCGCGCTGTATCAACAGGCTCAGGTGCTTGCCAAATGGGGTGATGTGCCCGCAGCGGTTGCAGTCCTCGAAAAAGCGCGAAAAACAGGAGATTCAGGGCTTTTGCTCGCACGAACCGACCCTATGCTTGATCGCTTGCGAAAAACGCCGGAACTTTCCCGATTGCTATTGAGTATCGGGTTCGAGTAGATTTGGTTTCAGCACTTAACAGAGGTGATCAATATGCAAGGCAATGAAAACACGCCAACTCCTGGCACAGACGGCGAAGATGACGGCATCGGGATTGAGCCGGTTGAAAAGAAATCAGCGGCAAAAGCGCCAATGAACAACAATACGGATTCTAATCCTGATAAGGTTTAATTTCTGAAGTCGGGTGGTTTCGGCCGCAGAAAATGATTGTTACGGGCATAGCGAAGCGGTCTGGCGGAGCAGGTTTGATTGCCTCTCGGCCCTAGGGCTGGCGTGCCTAGAGGCGCAGTTGGAAACAATCCTATTGCTTCACATGCAAAAACTGCAATCATGATTGCAGTTGTTACGTTTGCATTTTGTTAGCACTTGCAGCATAGGTTGCTTATGGAAATGGATAAGCTGTTTCTGACATGCAAGTAAAAGGATTTGTCATGACTAGTCTTGTACGTTCCGCGAGCCTTGCAGTTGCTTTGGCGGCGCAGTTTCTCTTTGTCGCAATCATTGTCGGCGCCTGATCAGGCTCGCTTCCCCCCAAACAAAAAAGGCCCGTTGGCTTCTGCCAACGGGCCTTTTTTGCGTTTGCGAAGGGCTCAATGAACGTGATTATCAGGCATGACATGCGCGGGCTTGCCGGGTGTGGTCAGGCTTTTATACGCCATTTCAACAAACGCGTCTCCGCTGATAAATCCGCCGGGAACCTCCCACTTCGCTGCTGGCTTCAGCGCCTTGATTTGATCGACGCCCTTGCCTGCGGCGATGCCGGCCTGCACTGCGCCAATGATCGATTTGAGCATGTCGCGGTATCCAACCAAGTCACCATGGCTTGCCATTGGCCCGTGGCCGGGGATTATCTTGGTCTGCGGGTTGATCAGCGCAAGCGTTTTTTCAATCGCGGCGAGCATGCCTTTGACACTGCCGCCCGAATTGAGATCAACGAACGGAAGCGAGATCTTGTTGAAATAAAGATCGCCCATGTGAACGACATTCGCTTTCTTCCAGATGACGATTGAATCGCCGTCGGTGTGGGCGTCGTGCATGTGGTATGTGCGCACTTCATCGCCGTTGAGGTGGAGCGAAAGCCCGTCATGATAGGTTACAACGGGCAGCGCGACCTTGGGTGATGCCGGCGTCGTCCGGTCACCGCGTGTTTGCGGCGTCGCCATCCGCACGCGAACATTGTCATGCGCCATGATCAGCGCGCCAATCTTCCCATAATTCTCATTCCCCCCCGTATGATCCCCATGCCAGTGGGTATTGATCAGGAATTTGACCGGGGTTGCGCCGAGTGCAGCAACCGCAGCCTGGATCTTAGGCGTTAGCGGCGCGAACTGATCGTCGATCAATATTGTGCCGTCCTCGCCGTGTGACACCCCGATGTTACCACCTTGGCCGAACAGGACATCAACGCCGGGGGCGACATTCTCGGGGGTGATTGTGACGTCTGTGGGTTGTGCAGTAGCGGCGGTGGTAAGGGCTAACAGTGAAAGGCAGGGGATATAGCGCATCAAAACTCTCCTATTCGGTCAGATCATCCCATACGCCTTTCAGCTTGGAAAAAAAGCCGGTGCTTTGAGGGCTTTCCTCGCCAGTCTCCGTCGCCCGGAATTGCTCTAGCAATTCCTTCTGCTTCGCGGTCAGCTTGGTCGGCGTTTCAACTTCTATCTGGACAACAAGATCGCCCGTGCCGCGCCCATTGAGAATTGGCATCCCGACGCCGCGTTGGCGGATTTGCTTGCCCGATTGAATGCCCGCCGGGATGCGGATTTCATGGTTGACCCGGTCAAGCCCCGGCACCGTAATTATGCCACCAAGTGCTGCTGTCGTGAAACTGATCGGTGCTTGCGCGAACAGCGTTGTGCCCTCACGCTGAAAGATTGCGTGGCGCTTAACATGAAGGAAAATGTAAAGATCGCCCGCAGGAGCCCCGCGCCCGCCTGCTTCGCCTTCGCCGTTGAGGCGAATACGCGTGCCATCATCGACCCCGCGTGGAATATTGACCGAGAGCGTTTTGGTTTTGTCAACGCGGCCTTCACCACGACATTCGCGACAAGGGTCGCTGATAATCTGGCCAGCGCCATGGCACGAAGGGCAGGGTCGCTCGACTACAAAAAAGCCTTGCTGCGCACGGACTTGACCGCGTCCACCACAGGTGGTGCAGGCTTTCGCGCCGGTGCCTGGAGTGGCTCCCGATCCATCGCACGGCGCGCATTGAACCGACACGTCAACGGTGATTTCGGTTTCCTTGCCGTGATACGCGTCTTCAAGGCTGATTTCCATGTCGTAGCGCAAGTCAGCGCCGCGTTGCGGCCCGCGCTGTCGTCCGCCGCCCCCGCGCCCACCACCCATGAATTCGCCGAAGATATTTTCGAAAATATCCGAAAACCCACCAAAATCCTGCGCGCCGCCGCCGCCATTCTGGAACGCGGCCTTACCGTAACGGTCATAGGCGGCCCGCTTTTGCGGGTCTTTTAATATGTCATAGGCTTCGCTGATCGCCTTAAACTTGGCCTCAGCGGCGCTATCACCGGGGTTTTTGTCAGGATGCCAGCGCATCGCCAGCTTGCGGTATGAGGATTTAATCACCCCGTCATCAGCGGAGCGTTCAATCTCAAGCAGTTCGTAATAATCGTCAGACATTAAAAAGCCCTCTCCCCGGCCCTCTCCCCTAAAGGGGAGAGGGAGAAGGGCTTATCCCTTAGTTTCATCCACTTCGGAAAATTCGGCATCGACGACATCGTCATCCTTGGGCGCATCTGCCGAAGGTGAGGCGGCACTTGCCTGTTCCTTCTCATAGATTGCCTGACCCATCTTCATTGCCACCTGAGCAAGCGCCTGCGCCTTCTCAGTCATCGCTTCGGGATCGCCGCCTTCAACCGCTGTCTTGGTTTCAGCGATGGCCGCCTCGATTTCAGTTTTAAGCGCTTCATCAACCTTGTCGGCATGTTCAACCAACTGACGCTCAGTTGTGTGGATCAGGCTTTCAGCATTATTCTTGGCTTCAGCAGCCGCACGGCGCTTTTTGTCTTCTTCGGCGAAGGCTTCGGCATCGCGCACCATCTGATCAATATCAGCATCGGAAAGTCCGCCCGAGGCCTGGATCTTGATCTGCTGTTCCTTGCCAGTGCCCTTATCCTTCGCGTTAACGCTGACAAGACCGTTGGCGTCGATATCGAAGGTGACCTCAATCTGTGGCACACCGCGCGGTGCGGGAGGAATGCCGACGAGATCAAAATTGCCGAGCAGTTTATTATCCGCCGCCATTTCGCGCTCGCCCTGGAATACCCGGATCGTCACTGCGCCCTGATTGTCATCAGCAGTAGAATAAACCTGCGATTTCTTGGTCGGGATTGTCGTGTTGCGATCTATCATCCGCGTGAACACGCCGCCAAGCGTTTCGATACCAAGCGAAAGCGGGGTTACGTCGAGCAGGAGAACATCCTTCACGTCGCCTTGCAATACGCCAGCCTGAATCGCGGCACCCATCGCGACGACTTCGTCAGGATTGACGCCCGTGTGCGGTTCTTTGCCAAAGAAATCCTTCACAAGTTCACGCACACGCGGCATCCGCGACATACCGCCAACAAGAACGACTTCGGCAATATCGGCAGCCTTAACGCCTGCGTCAGCAAGCGCCTTTTTGCACGGATCAAGTGTACGCTTGATCAGGCCTTCAACCATCTTTTCAAGATCAGAACGCGTGATTGATTTGACGAGATGCTTCGGCCCGGTGGAATCCGCCGTGATGAAGGGCAGGTTGACCTCGGTTGTTTGCGCCGAGGAAAGCTCGATCTTCGCCTTTTCGGCCGCTTCACGCAAGCGCTGGAGCGCAAGCTTATCCGATTTCAGATCAATGCCTTCAGCCTTTTTGAATTCGGATGCGAGGAACTCAACGATTGTCGCATCAAAATCTTCGCCGCCCAGGAATGTGTCACCGTTGGTCGATTTGACTTCGAACACGCCGTCACCGATTTCGAGAACCGAGATGTCAAACGTACCGCCGCCAAGATCATAGACCGCGATCAGTTTGCCGTCATTCTTCTCAAGCCCGTAAGCGAGTGCAGCAGCCGTCGGCTCATTGATAATACGCAGCACTTCAAGGCCAGCAATCTGTCCGGCATCCTTGGTTGCCTGACGCTGGGCATCGTTGAAATAGGCCGGAACGGTGATCACGGCTTGCGTCACGGTTTCGCCAAGATAGCTCTCGGCGGTTTCCTTCATTTTTTGCAGCGTGAACGCGCTGATCTGCGACGGCGAGTAATCTTCGCCGCCTGCTTTAACCCAAGCATCGCCGGTCTTACCCTTGGTGATGGTGTATGGGACGAGGCCCATATCCTTCTTGGTCATCGGATCGTCGAAACGCCGACCTATCAGGCGCTTTACCGCAAAGATGGTGTTTTCAGGGTTGGTGACGGCCTGACGCTTGGCCGGTTGACCGATCAGGCGTTCGCCGTCCTTGGCGAAGGCAACAATCGATGGGGTGGTGCGGGCACCTTCTGCATTTTCAATGACCTTGGGCTTGCCGCCCTCCATCACTGCAACGCATGAATTGGTGGTTCCCAAATCAATCCCGATAACTTTTGCCATGTTGTCCCTCTTGTATTTACGAATGTGTTGGTGGCGACACCGCAGCTGAGCGCAATGTCGTGCTTCGTCATGCGATATAGGAGGCATTTTGCTTGTCGCAAGGCTTTGGCCTGCCTAGATGAGCATTCATCATCGTTAGGAACCTTGTAATGCGCGCTTTTTGCCTCACTCTCCTGCTATTTGCGCTTACAGCATGTGGCGGCGCTTCGCACGATAAGTTGAATGTTGACCAAGCGTTTGTCCGGCTCTCTGCTGTGAGCGGCAATCCATCCGCTGCTTATTTTGCATTGAATGGTGGCCCGACTGCTGACCGTCTGATGTCGATTTCAACCCCGCTCGCTATTCGTGCTGAGATGCATGATATGAAAATGGCGGGCGGTATGATGGTAATGGACGCAATCAAAGACGGGGTTGCGGTTCCTGCGCGCGGTGAAGTCAAATTTGCAAGCGGTGGCAAGCATGTGATGTTGTTTGATGTATCGCCCAAGGTTGCTGTTGGCGGCAAGATGCCGTTGGTGCTCAATTTCGCGAGCGGCGCAAAACTCGAAACGCAGGCCGAAGTCATCGCGGCGGGTGCCGACGCGCCAGGGCACCATAATCATTGACACGTCGCGCGCTGACTGTTGACGAAGTTTCGCTTGCTCGCTCGGTTTTCGGCGATGCGATTGATTATGGCCGCGTCACAATTAACGAACGCAAATGGTGGTGGTTTCAGCCGCGCCGCGTAACGATGGCGCCCAATGGTGCGCTCTGGTTTCACCCCAAAGGCGGATTATACTGCGACGATTTCTGCGGACAGGATCTCAGCAGCCAAGGCCTTTTTATCCATGAAATGGTGCATGTCTGGCAACATCAGCAGGGCATTTTCTTGCCACTCGCGCGGCATCCATTCTGCCGATATGATTATGCGATCAAGCCGGGATTGCCCTTCAACCGCTACGGCATTGAGCAGCAGGCCGAAATCGTCCGGCATTATTTCATGCTCAAATCGGGGGTAGATATTATCGGTGCGCCGGGGGTGGATGTGTATCAGGCAATCTTGCCTTTTGGGGTAAAATGATATACAATAAATAATAATGTATATTCATTGAGGTGTCGTATGGAACTGCTCAAGGTCGCTAAATGGGGTAATGGTCTTGCGGTTCGATTGCCCGCCAAAATGGCAAAAGAGCTTGGCTTACAAGAGGGTGATGTTGTTACGCGCGATATCTTGGCGCTGAGAAAAGCGCTGCCTAAAATGACGCGCGAAGAGGCGCTTGCCAGGATTACCGCAATGCAGCGCCCGTTGCCCAAAGACTGGAAAATTGATCGGAATGCCGCCGATATGCGTGGTTAAGCGGGGTGGCACATTTTGTTGATAGCAATATTGTCTGCTATTGCTTTTCTGTAGATCAAAAAAATCAGGCTGCGTTATCTGTTGTGCGAGAGGCAACAATCAGCGTGCAAGTGTTGAACGAGTTTGCCAATGTCGCACGGCGGAAATGGAAATATAGCTGGTCTGATGTTGCAGATTCTGTGGCGCTTGTTCGCACATACGTAGCGCAGGTGCGCCCGGTTGATGAGGCTACTCATGATCTCGGTCGTGCACTCGCTGAACGATATAAGCTGAACATATATGACGGGTTTATCGTCGCGGCGACATGCCTCGCCGAATGCGACACGCTTTACAGCGAAGACATGCAGCACGGCATGGTGATCGAGGGACGGCTCACCATTCGCAATCCGTTCGTTGTTACCTAATCGCCCTTATCATCAAACGGGTTTTTCGGCGCGCGTAGTGTCAGGCGCACGGGCACCGCGCCAAAGCCGAGTTCGCGGCGGATACCGTTCACGAGGTAACGGCGGTAGCTTTCGGGCAATTGGTCAACGCGCGTGCCGAAGATGACGAAGCTTGGCGGACGGGTTTTGATCTGGGTGGCATAACGCAGCTTGATCCGTCTGCCACCCGGCGCTGGCGGCGGGTTTTTCTCAATGGCATCCTCGAACCAGCGGTTGAGCGCGCCGGTGCCGATGCGCTGGCTCCACGCCGCACGCGTTTCAAAGGCGGCTTGTAAGAGCTGGTCAATGCCCTTGCCGGTGGCCGCAGAAATCGTCAGCAGTGGTACGCCGCGCACTTGGCTGAACCCCTCTTCAAGCGCACCGCGCACGCCCTGATACAGGCTTGAGCCGTTCTCGGCGACGTCCCATTTATTTAGTGCAATGACGAGCGCGCGGCCTTCGGAGAATATCTGATCAGCGATCCGCAAATCCTGCGCCTCAAGCCCGCGCGTTGCATCAAGCAGCAGCACGACCACTTCGGCAAAATCAATCGCGTGGCGCGTGTCAGCGGCGGAGAGCCGTTCAAGCTTATCCTCGACCTTTGATTTTTTGCGCAGGCCAGCGGTATCAATCAGGCGAACCTCGCGGAGCCTGCCGTCAGGGCTTGGCCATGCCCAATCAATCGTGATCGAATCGCGCGTAATCCCGGCTTCCGGCCCGGTAATCATCCGGTCTTCGCCGAGCATTTTGTTGACGAGCGTTGATTTGCCAG
>JBBTEI010000101.1:0-8260 GCA_038042405.1 Pseudomonadota bacterium | reverse complement strand
AACATCACTTCGATCCGGTTTCTGCTGTTTCTATTGTCAACGGCATGCCTGCTCACCCTCGCGATCAACGCCGTGTGCGTTACTTTGGGAGCTTAAACGATGATCAAATCAGAAATACTCCATCCTGTCGTCGCGCTGGCGATGTGGACGATGCTCATGTGGGTATGGATGTATGCCACGCGCCTGCCCGCAATGAGCAAAGCGAAGATTGACGTTAAAAATTGGGTCGGTGGCACGGGCAAAGACCTTGACGACGCCCTCCCCGCCAAAACGCAGTGGATCGCGCATAATTACAACCATCTCCATGAGGCGCCGACGATATTTTACGCGGTGGCGCTTGTGCTTGCGATGATCGGCCAAGGTGACGGGCTCAACGCGACCATCGCTTGGGCCTATGTCGGTCTGCGCGTCGCACACAGCCTTGTTCAGGCGCTGTGGAACAAGATCATGGTGCGCTTTTCGCTGTTCCTGCTGTCAAGCCTTACGCTCATGGCGCTGGTGCTTCATGCCTATTTGGGCGTGATCCATCAACATTAACGGCTAAACTGCGCGGCCAGTTCGGTATGGGTTGACCATCTGAACTGGCCAACCGGCTGTATCCAGTCAAGCCGGTATCCGCCGTCGCACAGCATCTTGGCATCGCGCGCAAAGGTGGCGGGATTGCACGAGACGGAGGCGATTCGCGCTACATTGCTCGCAGCGATCTCGACGATTTGCTCCTTCGCCCCGGCGCGCGGCGGATCGATCGCCACGCCGCCAAAGCGGTTCAACTCTTGCGATGTCAGTGGCCGCCTGAACAAATCACGATGTTCAACGCTCACCGGCCGCTCCGCCCGTTTCGCCGACGCATGCAGCGCAAGCAGCGCATCGCGCGCGCCTTCTACCGCGTGCACCTTACCTAGAAGTGCGAAGGCAAATGTGCCAAGCCCGGCGAACAGATCAACGGTTTCATCGGTATCCCCAATCGCTTCGGCAACCGCGCGAACAAGCGCCGCCTCGCCGTCGGCTGTTGCTTGCAGAAACGCGCCTTCGGGCAGCGCAACCGCGACGCCGCCAAGCGTGATCGTCACCGGCTCTGGCTCCCACCGCGTTGATGGGCCATAACCTCCGTCAACCGTCAGCCGCGCCAGTTTATGCTTCTGCGCAAATGACGTCATGGCCTCAATCGCGGCCAACCCTTCAGCCTCGACCCCGCCAATCATCAGGTCAATTCCCTGATCCGCCAGCGTCATCCGCACTGAGACGCGCTTTCGCTCCTTCATCACATCGCGCAGGAAACCGCGCAGTGGCCCGGTGAGCGCGAACAGCCGGGGGGCAAGCACCGGGCACGCGCTGATATCAACAAGCTGATGGCTCCCCGCCTCATTAAAGCCGAGCCGGACGAGCTTGCCCTTACGTTCGGCGGTAAAGGCCGCGCGCCGCCGTGTCGCAGGCGGAGACAGATAAGGCGTGCGAATTTCAGGCGTCGGCAGCCCTTGGGCGTGGAGCGCTTCACCGATCCGGTCAATCATATAGCGCGCATAGGCGCCGTCGCTGACATGCTGTAGCTGGCACCCGCCGCACGTCCCGAAATGGCGACAGGCGGGATCAATATGATCGGGGCCGCGCGTCACGCTGCCATCCGCCGCAACGCTATCGCCCGGAACAGTGCGCGCGAAAAACGCGCCTGACGCTGTTACCCCGTCGCCGCGCGCGGCCAGCCTGATGATAGTATCAGTCATAGCCATTGGCCCGCAGTGTCGCCCTCATTTCACTTATCATATCATCCGCCGTTAATCCCGGCCCAACCTGCCATGCGATCTGCCCGTGGAGTGCAACGGCGGCAGATGCGGCACGGTGGGCTGGAAGGCCAATTATGCTCATCAATGCACCCGTGAGGCCTGCCAAGACATCACCTGTACCGGCCGAGGCAAGCCAGTAGGGTGCAGTCGGAGTTAGTGATATGACACTTCGATTGCCCGGTTTTGCCACAACTGTATCTGGGCCTTTATACACTATTGTCGCATTCGCCAGTTTAGCCGCCTCACGTGCGCGGTCAATCTTGCTGCCGCCCAGCAACCCGAACAAACATTTGAACTCGCCCTCATGTGGCGTCATGATGATACGCCTCTTTCGGTTTCGGATGCAGTCAAGCCCGATTTCGGAAATAATCGTCAAGGCATCGGCATCAAGCACAAGGTCACAGTTGTGGTTAAGCAAAGCCTCTACTTTCGCACGGGCCTCGGGGCCTGTACCCAGTCCTGGCCCGATGACGAATGTCTCGAATCTCGCATCCGCCATGATCGCATCAAGCGGGCGCTGAATAATTGAAGCGACCGGATTAGGAATGGTCGAATCGGTTGCGAGGAGGGTGATCCCGGCGATATGTGCCGCCGCACCGGCCGCAAGTTGTGCTGCGCCTGGCATGTCTCCACTGACGATGACTACCGCGTGTTCATATTTGTTGGAGGAAAAAAGTGGTGATAGATTTTTGAAAGTTCCACCACCAATCGACACATCTGATTCACCGAGCACGCCAATATCAAGCAGCTTAACCTCGCCGCAATAATGTGCCGCTGGAAATAAGACATGCGCTGGCTTGAGCGCACCAAGCGCCAGCGTAAGGTTCGCTGGGCGATTCGCTGGGTAATCAACAACATCCCATCCGAGAATAGCACCATCGTCGGTACCCACGCCGCTTGGTACGTCCACAGCGATGATGAACTTGGCATCTTGGCAGAGGCGTTCAAGCGGCAAGGTTACGCTCGGCTCTAGACGCCGTGTCAGGCCCGTGCCGAATAATGCATCAACCAATATTGGCGCAGGATGAGCCGCACTCAGCGTTTCGACTGGGCCGTTCCACAGGGTGCGCGCACTAATAGTGGCGGATGTTTTTGGTTCCGCAAGAGAGGCAACACGCACATTCAAACCACGTGCTTTCAGATGCCGCGCTGCGACATAGCCATCGCCGCCATTATTGCCGGGGCCGCACAGGATCAGTGTTTCATGCCCCCCGCCAAAGCGCCAGACGGCTTCGGCAACCGCCGCACCGGCCCGCTCCATCAGCACGTCAACGCTTGTGCCGCTTGCGATTGCGGCCGCTTCAGCGTCACGCATTTGCGCCGCCGTCAGGATTGGGTGCCCGCTAACGTCCCGCATCAAGACAATCGCCCGCAGCGCGGCGCAAATATCGCGCAGATCGTTTGAATTTTTCCGATTATCATGCCGCAAGGCATATCGTGCTAACAGGATTTCTGTAAGCACTATTGTTCGTCGATTCGTAATGGCTGTGGTAATAAATGGCGTTTGGGAAATATCCTCTGGCAAAATTGGCGCTTGGCGTGGCGATGGCTTTGCCACAGATCGCCTTTGCGCAGATCACCCCTCCCGATCCGGTCACAGTCAATCGTACCCGCGCGCTCACCTGCCTTGCCCAGGCGATCAGCTATGAAGCGGGCAATGAAACGATCGCCGGGCAAGAGGCGGTTGCGCAGGTGATTCTCAACCGGCTGCGCCATCCCGCCTATCCCAAAACGATTTGCGGCGTGGTGTATCAGGGGTCTGAACGCAAGACCGGCTGTCAATTTACCTTCACTTGCGATGGTTCGCTGCGGCGTCCGCGCTCGGCACAGAGCATGGCGTTTGCAACCGCGATTGCCGAACGCGTGCTAAGCGGCGGAACGAGCCTGATTGTCGGTGGGGCTACGCATTATCACGCCAACTATGTTTTGCCTTACTGGGCACCAAGCCTTGTTAAGATCGCGAATATCGGCGCGCATATTTTTTACCGGATGCCCGGCGCGCCTGATTTTCCGGCGGTGGCCAATATCGATTATGCGCGCGGCGAAATTGCTGTTGCACAGCAAAACAGCGCGCAACAGCCACCTGCACCAAATACCAGCCTGTTCTCGCCTTGGGGTTTGCCAACACTGTCAATCGCGCCATCGGGACGGATCAAAGTGGCGGGCGAATAGCTATTCGCGCGCGCGGATCACGAAGGGGCGCACCTCTGATCCGGTAAGTTCAATAATCGCCGTCCGCTGCGCGCTCTTGTCGGGCGGCTGTTTGGCGGTCACGCGAATGGTGAGCGGTCGCCCAACCAGCGAATCCGTCCGGCGCGAACGAAAAGCATTGATCGTACTACCCCGCTTGGCCGCCTCGGACTCGGGGCTGTCAAACAGGCCGTTGGGAATCTCGTTGATGTTTGAAACACGCGTCGCAAGCTCTGAAGCGTAGCGCGGATCAAATTCGCCCGTCCCGAAATTGACCGTGGTGTAAGGGGCCATCCGCTGCGCCAGATCCTGCCCGATGCCAATGATCAGCGCCAGTTCACCCAACGTACGCAGTTCGCCGTTGCGCGGCTTGATCCGCTTGGATGCGTACACTTCAAATTCGGCCCCGCGCGGGCGCGGATCATCATCCTCGTCGCGCCAATCGAGAAAGCTATCAACGGCGGCCTCAAGCTCAAGCCCCTGCAACCCGAATTCGGTAAACATCGCCTCCACTTCGGATTTGTTGATCAGGTTCAGCGCAATTTTGCCGCGCTCATCCTCGATAATGATATCAAGTGTTGTCCGCTCAAATATTTCGCGCCGCACCTTGCCGTCAATCGCCCAGCGCTGAACCGGATCGGTCAGCATCAGCCCATGGACAGCAATCGCGATCCCGGCATCGGCAGCGGCAGAGAGTTTCGCACGGTCAATCTCGGCTGAGGCCATCACCGTGCTACTGCGCGTCACATTGATGACGGTGAGCGCCATCAGCGCGAAGATCACGATGCTGAGGATAGCAGCGATAAGGGCATAGCCCTCTTCGCGCCGATCCGGGATCACGGAATCTTGCCGCTGCTCTTGAACGGCTCAAGCGTTTTGATTTTGGCGCGCAATTCATCGGTAATCGCGCGGCCATCATCAACAGTGCGAATCACGCGCGGTTTGAGCAGCACGATCAGTTCGATCTTGTTGCCACCCGTCGCCTGCCGCCCGAACAGCCCACCGATGACAGGAATTTGCGAAAGGAACGGAAGGCCCACGCGGCCCTTGGTCTCGGTATTGCGAATCAGGCCGCCAAGCGCCAGCACCTCGCCGTCCTGCACTGCAACCGATGTTGAAATCCGCCGCGTCGAAATTGTCGGTGAGTTAATCCCGGTGCCGCGCGCCGCCGTGGTGTTCACATCGCTCACCTCTTGCGCAACATCAAGCAGCACTAGCCCGCTGGCATTAACGCGCGGCGTCACTTTAAGGATCACACCCGTATCGCGATATTCGATCGAATTTATCGTCGGCGCGTTGGGGTCGGTCGTCGCGGTTGAGTTTTGCGTCGCAATCGGCACCTGATCACCAACCTGAAGCACCGCCGTCTGATTGTTGAGCACCAATAGCTTGGGTGCCGAAACCACATTCACCTTGGTTTTGGTCTCAAGCGTGTTGAGCACCCCGTTGATCGTGCTGCTCGGCGAAAATGCAAAGGAGAAGCCGGGCACGTTGCGAACCAGCGCAAGCCCGCTCGTGTTCTCGGTCAGCGTTCCGTTCGAATTGTCGGGCGAAAAATTCCACTGCAACCCGAAACGCAAATCGTCAGTCAGGCTGACTTCGGTGATTGCAGCCTCGATAAACACCTGAAACGGCAAGATATCGAGCTTACGCAGCGCATCTTCGATCAGCGCATATTCGCGCGGGGTGCCGTAAACAAGGATCGCGTTATTGGTATCATCGCTTGAAATCCGCGCCTTCAACAGGCCTTGGCTCTCGCCGTCGCCGCGCGCATCAAGCGGCGCATTCGATGGCGAAGCCCCACCCGATTGGCGCTGCTCACCCTGGCCTTGATTCTGGCCCTGATTCTGGCCCTGCCCCGAATTTGACCGTTCGCGGCCATTGCCACCGTCAGGGCTTTGTTCAAACTGGATCGCTTGGCTGTTGCGATCCGTCCCACCGCTCGTCGATGAATTGCCAAAGGCGTTGTTGAGCGTTTTGGTGAGATCGCGTGATCGGCCATTCTGGACGCGGTAAACGAACAGGCGCGGCTCATTATTCTGGCCTTCACGGTCAAGAATTTCGACGAAACGATTGACGTCATCAAGATATTGCCGCTGGCTGCTGATCGCGAGGATACCGTTCAATTTCTCCATCGAGATTAGCCGCACCAGCCCGCGCGTCGGCGCATCAGGCGCGTTGATCAGTTTCTCAAGCTCGGGCACGATCAGGCGGCTATCGCTACGCTGCGGCACAAACAGCGCGAAAGACATATTGCGCAGCCAGTTTACATCAAACTGCTTGAGCAGATCGCGAGCGCTCGCCCGTTGCCCGGCCGTCCCCGAAAGCGTGAGACGCCCCGTGGCAGCATCGGCCTGCGCAACAACGCCAGGCAGCACCGGATCAAGCAACCGCTTCATTTCATCGGCGCTAACAAACTGGAGCTGATAAATCTCGTTGCTGAAACCGATGGTCGCGCCAATGCTACCGCTGCCGCGTGCTTGGTCAATCGGTTCAATGCTGAAAGTACCGCCACGCTCGACCAGCGCAAGCCCGCTAACGCGCAACGCCTCTTCAAGGAAACCAACCACCGAACTACGCGCAATCGGCTTCGGCGTCACCACCGTCACTGCCGTAGTCAATCCCGAAGCAACCGAATAAGGCACTTTCAAAACATCGCCGAGCACTGCTTTTGCGACAACACGAACATCAGCCGACGGGAAATTGAGGCTGATATCACCGCTGCGGATTTGTACCGGCTGCGGTGTCGCAATTGGCGGCGGGCGCTGCCCTTCAACGATGGTCGCCGAAACGGTGCGGTCATCACCCTGCGACATTTGCGGCGCAGCCAACAGTAAGGCAGAGCTAGAAACTCCGGTCGCAAGAAACCAGATTACCATCGCAGATCGGCGCAAATTACTCATTCTTCATTTGTCCGCCTCGGTTGAAACCCGTTTTCGTTAGGCAAAATTCGTCCGCCGGTAAAGGCCATGGCGATCCGTTCACCTTCTTTGTTGAATATAGCATTACCCTGTGACAGCCCGATCAGCCGCCATCCATGGTAATTCCCGCCAACGGAAATCGAGACGGCGCTTCCATCGCTCTGCTGCAGAATCGCGCGGGCAAAGCCGCGTCCGCGTACCATTCCAACAACTGCAGCACCATCAAGCGGGCCAGTAGCGGCCACATTCCCGCCGCCGCCGCCGCCGCGCCCCGGCGAAAAAAGTGCATTGCGCAAAATCACCGGATCAGCAGCCACACGATCCACTTCGCGCTGCGCCAATCGCGCGGGCGCAACGCGGCGCACCTCGATCGGCAATTCATCACCCGTCGGCAATGCGAATTGCAGCGCAAGCATCAACACCAGCACGCCGCAAAGCAGCGCCGGCATGAGCGCGCCGTTATCGCGGCTTGGGCGCGGAGGCAGGGCTGGAAGCTTCAATACGAATATCCATCAGGTCAAGTTTGCCGGACTGTAACGCCCGGTCGGCGGAAATGGTGAGCGAATTGACCGCCAGATACGGCGGCTGGTTCTGAATTTTTTCGAGCGTACCGATCATCTGCGGTAATGTCATCCGCGCCTCGACCCAGGCACGCGCCCAGCCCGGCTTGTCGCTGACCTCCTGCATCGCGCGGAGTTCGCCGCCGCCCGATGCAATCTGCGCGCCAAGCCGCTCCTTAAGTGCCTCAGTCACTGCGGCAAAGCTTTCGCCCTCAGTGCGGAAATTCTTGAAATCCACCGCGCGTTTTTCAATCGCGCTCCGCAGTCTCGGGATGCTCGCGATCAGCCGCTCATTGCTGGCAAAGCGCGCCGAGAGCCGCTCACGCTCGGCAGTACGCGCGGCAAAGCCAGACATGATCGGCGCAATCAACGCAAGCCAGACCAGCGCGATCAGGCCGACCAATATGCCGATGGCAACAATCTTACGTTCTCGCGCGGTAAGGCTGTTCATTTGGCGCGCCCCCTGCCCCATTCGGCGGTCACGTCAAACGGCTGCCCGGTGGCGGACTCCGCCGCAACATCCGAAGTCGAGGCGCGTACCGAGGCAAAGCCGCCGCTTTTGCGCAGCGCCGCAACCACATCGACATTGCCTTGCTTATAGCCCGAAAGCCGCAGCGTCTCGCCGTTCCAGCTATAGCGCTGAATCCACACGCCCGACGGCGCCGCGCGCGTCACGAAGGCAAGTGCGGCGAGCGCATTATCACGCTCACGCCGCGCCAAAAGCTCACTGCGCAAGCCCTCCTCATTCGCGATCCGGAGCGCGAGGCGGCGCGCGGCATTCGCGGTTGGCTGCTGGCTTTCAACAAGG
>JBBTEI010000100.1:0-5377 GCA_038042405.1 Pseudomonadota bacterium | reverse complement strand
GGCATCATCACGCACCAGACACGGTCTGGCCCGAGCGCATCGGCGGCAATCGCGGCACAAATGGCGGAATCAATCCCGCCCGAGAGCCCAAGCACGACGCCGGGGAAGCGGTTTGCATTGACATAATCACGCAGCGAAATCGTCATCGCGTGATAGATGTCGGCGGGGCTGACGTCCCAATCGGCAAGTGCCCCTTGCGCGCAGTGCCAGCCATTTGACCCGCGCGACCACGACGTGACGACAAGCACCTCTTCCCAATCGGGCAAGCGGTGCGCCATGCCGCCATCAGCGTTCAACACAAATGACGCGCCGTCAAACACCACCTCATCCTGACCGCCGATACGATTGAGAAAGACCAGCGGCAGGCCGGTTTCGCGGACGCGCGCGGCGAACACCTGGGTCATCCGCCGATCGTCCTTGTCGATCTCATAAGGACTGCCGTTGACCGAAATCAGCAGTTCAGCGCCTTGCGCCGCCAAATGCGCGCTGACCTTGGGGAGCCACGCATCCTCACAGATTGGCAGGCCAAGCTTTACCCCGCGAAACATTACGGGTTCGGGCAGTGGCCCCGGCGTGAAGATACGTTTTTCGTCAAAAGTGCCGTAATTGGGAAGCTCATGCTTGTAGCGCACGGCGGCAATTTTACCGCCGTCGAGCAGCGCAACCCCATTGAACAATTGCCCCCCATCGGCAAAGACGGAGCCAACCAGCATCGCGGGGCCGCCGTCCACCGTTGCCGCCGCAAGTCGGCCAAGCTCAGCCTCCGCACGCGCGACCAAAGCGGGTTTGAGCACCAGATCTTCAGGCGGATAACCGATCAACTGAAGCTCGGGAAAGAGGATAAGATCAACGCCCTTGGCCTCGGCACGTTTGGCGAGCATCGCATCGGCATTACCGGGCAAATCGCCAACCCGTTGCGACATCTGGGCGAGCGCGATAGAAAGCGTATCAGTCATAGGATCGCTTTATGGCGGCGCAGGCCAAGGAGCAATCACCAGTTTGATCAACAGCCCCACTATCATTATCAGCGTATTTTTACTGATCGCGGGACTTGAGTTGATTAGCCCTGCGCGCGCTGCTGTGCGCCGGCGGTGGCCGCTGAATATTGCGCTCGGGGTGCTTAATCTGGTGTTGGTGCGGCTCGCGAGTGTGGTGGGGCCGTTTGCGGTTGCAACGCTTGCCGCGCGTTATGATTTCGGACTGTTCAACTTGATCGCGCTTCCCCCCGCGCTCGTCACGATCATTATCATTCTCTGCATGGATTTGGCGATTTACTGGCAGCACCGGGCGAGCCACCGTTTCGGTTGGTTCTGGGCATTGCATAAGTTGCACCACGCCGACCCTGATTTTGACATCACCACGGGCCTCCGCTTCCACCCCGGCGAGGCGTTGCTTTCGATGCTCTATAAAGGTGCAGTCGGCGCGCTGCTGGGTGCGCCGCCCGAAGCAATGCTGCTGTTTGAGCTTTATATCGCGGTTGGCAGTATGATTGAGCATGGTAATATTGCACTACCGCCCCGGATTGACGCCGCCATCCGCTGGTTCTGGGTGACGCCAGCAATGCATACCATCCACCACGGCGCGACTGGCGACGATCATGATCATAATTACAGCTTTGCCATAGCAATCTGGGACCGGTTGTTCGGCACATATCGTGCGAGTGCCAGCGGCACAAAGATTGGTTTGCCGCAACCATCATAGCACTGCCGTTGTTAAATGCAGGGGAAATGCTACGTTGCCCGAAATTTGAAATGGGTATTTTTGGTAACAACCGCACTTACAGCGCCGGATTCTTATACCGTCAGGAAATCCGACTCCGGCTTTGCGTTAAAGGCGATTGGTGCCCTGTGCGTGGTTTTGATGGTTTTCATGCTGCTGATCGTGAAGATTTCAGCGCTGGTTTCGGTTGAATCGGGGCCTGTTCTTGCAAGTTTCATGATGTTGGCGCTCTGGGCGGGGCTTGGCATATGCGCGGTGGCGCAGCTTGTCGCGATTGCAACGCCGGGGGCTTGGAAACTCGATATCCGCGCGCCCTGGCTGATCGTTTCGATTCTGATGACCGGGGTGACGCTGCCGCTGTTTGAATTATTCAAGCAGCATGTTTTGCCCGCGCGTGGCTTTCCGCTTGATCCTTATGTGGCAGCGCTTGACCGCTTGCTGTTCGCAGGAAATGACGCCTGGCGCTTGACCCACGCGCTGTTCGGCTCGGTCAACGGAACTTTGTTTTTTGACCGGGTTTATGCGCTCTGGTTGCCAATCATGTTCGTATTTCCGATGGTCGCCGTCATGGCCGCGCGCGATACACGGGTGCGGGCGCGATTGCTCGGCTGTTGGGTTGCTTCATGGGTTTTGATTGCCGGCCTTGGCGCTTGGATTTTTGGATCGGCAGGCCCATGCTACTATATCCAACTCGTCGGGCCGGACGCCGGATTTTCGGCATTGAACGATCAACTCGCCCGGCTTTCCAGCGAGGCGCATACAAACGGCCAAGTTATCGCAGCGCTTGATTTTCAAGCGATGTTGCTCTCCGAACATCTTCACACCGAATTTTTGCCCGCCGGGGGAATTTCCGCCATGCCCTCAATGCATGTTGCGATGGCTATGCTGTTTGCGCTTGGCAGTTTTCAAATTTCGCGCTGGCTTGGCTGGGCCATGACGGGATATGCGATACTGATCTGGATCGGCTCGGTTCATCTCGGCTGGCACTATGCGGCTGACGGCATTGCGGGCGCTGCGATGATGGCGCTGCTCTGGCATGTTTCGGGCAAGTTGATGAACCCCCTTTCGCAGGCCGCACTCTCCCGCTAACAGGGCCGCCAACGCGCATAGGGATCGAACGCCTCATGAAACTTTTGACCGGAAACGCCAACCAGCCGCTTGCAAAAGCAATCGCAGACTATCTTGAGCTGCCACTGACGCAAGCAAGCGTTCGCCGCTTTGCCGACGAGGAAATCTTTGTCGAGATCCACGAAAATGTGCGCGGCGAAGATGTGTTCGTGATCCAGTCAACCGGGTTTCCGGCAAATGACAATCTGATGGAATTGCTGATCATGATTGATGCGCTGCGCCGCGCGTCGGCGAGGCGGATCACTGCCGTCATCCCTTATTTCGGCTATGCCCGCCAAGACCGAAAGCCTGGGCCGCGCACGCCGATTTCGGCCAAGCTCGTTGCCAATATCATTACGACAGCAGGTGCTGACCGGGTGCTTTCGATTGATCTGCACGCTGGCCAGATTCAGGGCTTCTTTGATATCCCGACCGACAATCTCTACGGTGCGCCGGTGATGAGCGCGGATATTCAGGCGCGCTTTGGTGATAAAAACATCATGGTCGTTTCGCCTGACGTTGGCGGCGTCGTCCGGGCACGCGCACTGGCCAAACGCCTCAACAACGCCCCGCTCGCCATCGTTGATAAACGGCGTGAGAAGGCCGGCGAATCAGAGGTGATGAACATCATCGGCGATGTTGAGGGGCGGTTTTGCATCATCGTTGATGATATCGTCGATTCGGCGGGAACGCTCTGCAACGCGGCGGCGGCGCTCAAAGCTGCGGGTGCGGCAAGCGTTGTTGCTTACATCACCCACGGCGTGCTGACTGGCGGTGCAGTTGCGCGCGTTGAAGGATCTGAACTGACCGAACTGGTGGTCACTGACTCAATCCAGCCACCCGAATCGGTGGCCGACGCCAAGAAAATCCGCCTGTTGAGCGTCGCGCCACTGCTCGCCGAAGCGATTACGCGGATTGCCGATGAAAGCTCCGTTTCGTCATTGTGGGACTGATGCAGGGCGGCGACATCACCCTCATCCAACGCCTCGCCGAGGCGGCAGGGGCGGCGATCCGCCCCTATTTTCGTGCTGAGTTCGGGCTTGAAAGCAAATCGGACGCAACCCCGGTCACGCTGGCTGACCGCGCCGCCGAGGCCGCGATCCGCAGCATTCTTGAGAGCGAACGCCCCGGCGATGGCATTATTGGCGAAGAATATGGCACAGTACGCGAAAGCGCGTCCCGGCAATGGGTGATTGATCCGATTGACGGAACAACCAGTTTCGTTGCGGGCCGCCCGATCTTTGGCACGCTGATCGCGCTGATGGAGGATGGCTGGCCGGTGCTTGGCCTGATTGACCAGCCAATCTTGCGTGAGCGTTGGATTGGTGTGGTTGGGCAGCCGACCACATTCAACGGTGCGCCCGTCAAAACGCGTAGCTGCACTGATCTCGCCCAGGCAATTCTTTCAACCACCAGCCCGAATTGCTTTTCAGCGCACGAGGGCGAACATTTCATGGCGCTTGCCGCCAAAACCGCGCACCGGCGGCTGATCTGGGGCGGGGATTGCTATAATTACGCGCTGCTCGCCAGTGGCCATATCGATATCGTCGTCGAGGCTGGGCTTAAAATCCATGATTTTGCCGCGCTTATTCCCGTGGTTGAAGGCGCTGGCGGGATGATGTGCGATTGGGCGGGTGAACCGCTCAATGCCGAGAGCGCGGGCCATGTCATCGCACTTGGTGATCCCGCACGGTTGGAAGATGTGCTTGAAGGTTTGGCCTGCAATCACTGACAGCCTTGCTTTTATCGACGAATCCCTTTAGGCGCGCTGCTTCCGAAATAGACGGGCTGGCTAAAAGGGCTGCCATGTTCGTCTGAAACGGACTTCCAAAGGAGACCAAAATGCCCAAACTGAAGACCAAAAGCGGTGTGAAGAAGCGCTTCACAATGACCGCGACTGGCAAATTGAAGCACGGCGTCGCTGGTAAGCGTCACCGTCTCATCAGCCATAATAGCAAGTATATCCGCCAGAACCGTGGCTCCACGGTGCTTTCCGATGCTGATACGCCAACGGTAAAGCGTTGGGCGCCTTACGGCTTGAAATAGGAGGATATAAACCATGGCACGCGTCAAACGGGGTGTAACCACCAAAGCCAAACATAAGCGGATTCTGGTTCAGGCGAAGGGCTTTTATGGCCGTCGTAAGAACACGATTCGCATCGCGCGTCAGGCGGTCGAAAAGGCTGGCCAGTACGCATATCGCGACCGCAAGGTTAACAAGCGCAATTTCCGCGCGCTGTGGATTCAGCGCATCAATGCCGCTGTCCGCGCCGAAGGCTTGACCTACGGCGTGTTTATGCACGGCTTGAAGCTCGCTGGCGTCGAACTTGACCGCAAGGTTTTGGCCGACATGGCGATGAACGAAGCCGCGATGTTTAGCACCATCATCGCGCAGGCGAAGGCGGCACTGCCACAGGCAGCGTAACACCGAACTTCGATACATGCGCAAAAGGGCGTGGGCGGCACTTGCCGTTCGCGCCCTTTTGCTTATCAGGCGAACATCATGACAGACATTGCAACGCTCAAATCACAAACGCTCGCTGACATTGCC
>JBBTEI010000099.1:0-5275 GCA_038042405.1 Pseudomonadota bacterium | reverse complement strand
TCCCGCTGCCTTTGATGACCCCGCAAAGCTGCACTGTCGTATCGCCGATTACTGCCGAAGCAACTGCGCCTTTGGTAAAGGTATCGGTGGTCATGATTGTCGCGGCGGCCTCTTCCCATGAACAGGGTTTGGCGCCAAACGAGGCTTCTAGGCCAGCCTCAGCCTTATCGATGGGCAAAGGAACGCCAATGACGCCGGTTGAGGAAACGAACACCTGTTCGACTGGACAGCCGAGGTGCGCGGCAGCTTTCGCCGTTACAGCTTCAACCGCTGCCCGCCCGCGATAACCAGTAAAGGCATTGGCATTGCCCGCGCTGACCACAAGTGCGCGTGCCTTGCCTTGGGAAAGATGCTCTCGGCACCATTCAACTTCGGATGAAGGGCAACGACTTTTAGTCAAAACGCCCGCGACGCTCGTGCCTTCTTCAAATGCAATGAATGTCAGATCATTACGATCCCAATTCTTATATTGGGCGCGGGCAATGCGTGGCGTAACACCTGAAATCATGGGCATCGCGGGAAAGGGTTGGGATAGAGGAGATTTCGTCATAAACGTCGCATAGTGCGTGACAGCTTTTATGCAAACCGCGACAGGGATAGACGAACGCTCTGTTGACGTTTATATGATATGGCAACACCATGTTGACACGGGCTTTTCTAATCTTGCTAGCGATGATGACTGGCCTGACTGCTGCGCAAGCGGCAGAGGCTATGCGCCCAGCTCAGAATGCGCTCAGCGTTAGCACCTCAAACAACGTGCAAGCGTGTGCGGAGGTCGCATTGGCCTCTAAGCAGCGTCACCGCTTACATATCGCATCGCTTACACTGTCGACAGAGTATGTCATCCAAGTTGCTGATACGAGAGTGAGAGAATACGCGCTTGCCCCCATGCAGCGCACGTTCATTTCTGACCGCGCTCGATTATAAGCCGCAGCCTTGTTTACAGGGCATTACGCCATTTTTTCACAATAATTTAGGCTTTGAATATGATGCTGTCGCCCTTTGATATGGGCGAGCGTCGATCAAGCCAGTACATCAAACAAGGAAGATTATATGCTCGGTGGCATTGCCAAAGCCATTTTCGGATCGTCAAACGATCGTTATGTCAAATCGCTCCAGAAAACCGTTGATCGGATCAACGGGTTTGAACCAACAATTTCTGCGCTTAGCGACTCAGAACTCGCAATGCAGACGGTCATCTTTCGTGAGCGTTTGGCAAATGGTACTGAACTTGACGATCTGCTTCCCGAAGCGTTTGCTACAGTGCGTGAGGCGGCAAAACGAACGCTTGGCCAGCGCCATTATGATGTTCAGATGGTTGGCGGGATCGTCCTCCATCGCGGCGAAATTGCCGAAATGCGCACCGGCGAGGGCAAGACGCTGGTCGCAACGCTTGCGGTGTATCTCAATGCGCTCACTGAGCTTGGTGTTCATGTTGTTACCGTCAATGATTATCTCGCGCGCCGCGACGCCGAGTGGATGGGGCAAGTCTATAAATTCCTCGGGCTGACAGTTGGCATTATCGTGCCCAATCTTTCAGATAGCGAACGCCGCGATGCGTATGCGTGCGACATCACCTATGGTACCAACAATGAATTTGGTTTCGACTATCTGCGCGACAACATGAAATATGATCGCGCACAAATGGCGCACCGGGCGTTTAATTTTGCCGTGGTTGATGAAGTCGATTCTGTTCTAATTGATGAGGCGCGGACGCCGCTGATCATATCGGGCCCGACCGATGACAAGTCGGAGCTCTACAAGTCGGTTCAGGCGGTGGTCGTCAATCTCGTTCCCGAAGATTATGAGGTTGATGAAAAACAGCGCTCGGTTGTCTTGACCGAAGATGGAACCGAACGCGTTGAACGACTGCTTGAAGAGGCTGGCCTGCTTGAAGGCGATAATCTTTATGACTTCGAAAACACTCAGGTCGTCCATCACCTCAACCAGGCGATGCGCGCCAATGTGATTTTCAAGCGCGATACCGATTATATCGTCAAGGATGGCAAAGTGATCATCATTGATGAATTCACTGGCCGGATGATGGATGGTCGGCGTTGGTCAGACGGCCTTCACCAGGCGGTTGAAGCCAAGGAAGGTGTGACGATCGAGCCAGAAAACCAAACGCTGGCATCAATTACATTTCAGAATTATTTCCGTATGTATCCCAAGCTTTCGGGGATGACCGGCACGGCAGCCACTGAAGCGGCCGAGTTTTTTGATATTTATAAGATGAACGTCGTTACCATCCCAACGAATGTCCCTGTTAAGCGCGTTGATGAAGAGGATGAGTTTTATAAGAATACCAGCGATAAATTCGGTGCCATCGCCAAGAGTATTCGTGAAAAATCACAAGCTGGCCAGCCGGTGTTGGTAGGCACGGTATCGATTGAAAAATCGGAGTTGCTTTCCGAATACCTCGTTAAAGAAGGCGTTGAGCATAAGGTTTTGAACGCACGCTTTCATGAAATGGAAGCGCATATCGTTGCCCAAGCAGGACGGCGCGGGGCTGTGACCATCGCCACGAACATGGCTGGTCGCGGTACGGATATTCAGCTTGGTGGCAATCTTGAGTTCCGGATCGAAGACGAACTATCAGACCTTGAAGATGGTTACAAAAAAGATCTCGAGATTGAGCGACTGAAGGCAGAAATCGTGGTGGAAAAAGCTGCTGTGCTTGATGCAGGCGGGCTTTATGTGCTTGCAACCGAGCGTCATGAAAGTCGCAGAATTGACAACCAGCTGCGCGGGCGTTCGGGTCGGCAAGGCGATCCCGGCCTTTCCAAATTTTATCTGTCGCTCGACGATGATCTGCTGCGCATTTTTGGCCCCGATACGATGTTCTCGAAAATGATGAACAACAACCTTGCCGACGGTGAGGCGATTGGTTCCAAATGGCTTTCTAAAGCGATCGAAACCGCGCAGAAAAAAGTCGAAGCACGCAATTATGACATTCGCAAACAGGTCGTTGAATATGATGACGTGATGAATGATCAGCGCAAAGTCATCTATGAACAGCGCGGCGATATTATGGATGCTGAAGCTGTCGATGATGTTGTAATTGATATGCGTGTTGAAACTGTCAACGGCCTAGTAGGTGAGGCGTGTCCACTCAATAGCTATCCTGAACAATGGGATGGCCCCGGCCTCAAAGCACGTACGCAAGATGTGCTTGCTCTTGATTTGCCGATTGAGGATTGGTTCCGTGAAGAGGGCGTCGAGCCCGAAATGATCGAAGACCGCATTCGCGATGCAGCGAATGAAAACATGATAGCAAAGCAGGCAGCTCTTGACGAGGGTCTTTGGCCTCAAGTTGAAAAGTCGGTTCTTTTACAGTCACTCGATCATCATTGGAAAGAGCATCTCTCAACATTGGATGCGCTACGACAAGTCATCCATTTGCGTGCTTATGCCCAAAAAACTCCGATCAACGAATATAAGCGCGAAGCCTATGCCCTGTTTGAGCGGATGCTGGTTATGATCCGTGAAGATGTGACCAAGGTTCTCTCTTACGCGCAATTCGAGACGGCCCCTTCTGACTTGCCGCAGATGCCCGACATCTTCACAAGCCTCAACATGGACTCGCTGCCGCCAGCCGATAATCCACTCGGTCTGGTGACGACACGACTACCGCAGCTTCAGGTGATTGATGCAGGCCTTGATGATGATCTGGGAGAAGATCCATCCGAATGGGAAGGCAAAGTAAGCCGCAATGCAGATTGTCCCTGCGGTTCTGGCAAAAAGTATAAGCACTGCCACGGCGCACTCTAAATGCTGTTTCTAGCCGCTGCATTTTTTGTTACGGCGGCACTTTATGCCAGTGTCGGTTTTGGTGGTGGGTCAACCTATACCGCACTGTTGACGCTTGGCGGCGTTGGCTATGAAACCTTGCCGATGGTCTCGTTGATCTGTAACATCATCGTCGTCAGTGGTGGGGCATTTCGCTATATTCGTGCGAAACAAGTCGATTGGCCGCGCGTTTTGCCGCTGGTGTTGGTTTCTGCGCCGCTGGCATGGCTTGGTGGACTGACTCCGATCCAACAAGAGACGTTTACACTGACCCTTGCGCTGGCATTACTTACGGCGGGCCTGCTATTGCTGTTCCAGCGCGAATATGAGGATGAGAGTAAACCTATCCGCACCAAGGTGAGCCCCTTTGATTATCTGGCAGGGGCTGGCACCGGCTATCTCGCAGGCCTCGTTGGCATTGGTGGAGGGATATTTCTCGCGCCAATCTTACACCTGACGCGTTGGGGAAATTCGCGCACCATCGCGGCAACGGCGTGCTTATTCATCCTGATCAACTCACTCGCCGGGCTTGGTGGCCAGTTTATGAAACTCGGCACCAGTGGCACCGTAGTGGCCTTCACTTCCTACTGGCCGCTCGCACTTGCGGTGCTGGTCGGCGGCCAGATTGGTAACTTTGCGAGCCTCAAGCTGCTATCACAAGCTATGGTGCGCCGCGTAACTGCGCTGCTCATTCTTTATGTTTCAGGGCAGTTGCTCTGGAGGCTGGCGGGTTAAGCCACCTCAACCGCGAGCGCAGTCCCTTCGCCACCGCCGATGCAAAGTGAGGCGATGCCACGCTTCAAACCACGGTTCTGAAGTGCAGCCACCAAGGTTGCGATAATCCGCGCACCTGATGCGCCAATAGGGTGACCAAGTGCTGTCGCGCCGCCGTTGACATTCAATTTCTCGGCAGGAATGCCAAGTTCTTTCATCGCGATCATCGGCACCATTGCGAAGGCTTCGTTGATTTCAAACAGATCAACATCATCCATGCTCCAGCCTGCCTTTTCCATCACCTTGCGGATCGCGGGAACTGGGGCTGACGTGAATTTTGCAGGCTCTTGGCTGTTGGTTGCCCATGCGACAATCGTTGCCGCGACAGGAAGCCCCATTGCCGCCGCAACGCTCGCTTTGGTAACGACAAGCGCTGCTGCACCGTCTGAAATCGATGACGCATTCGCCGCCGTAATCGTACCATCCTTAGCAAATGCTGGCTTCAGTGTTGGAATCTTTGCTGGCATCGCTTTGCCGGGCTGTTCGTCAATGCTCACTGTTTCAGTGCCTTTACGCGTGACGATTTCAACCGGGGTAATCTCACGGTCAAAAGCGCCGCTGGCGATTGCTTCATTCGCACGACTGAGCGACCGCAATGCAAATTCATCCTGCGCTTCACGGGTAAACTGATATTCGGTGCAGGTTTCTTCGGCAAAACTCCCCATTGCGCGACCGGGTTCATAGGCATCTTCAAGCCCGTCAAGGAACATTG
>JBBTEI010000098.1:0-14402 GCA_038042405.1 Pseudomonadota bacterium | reverse complement strand
AATGACAACATCTCTTGCGTGTGCGAATCTATCCATCCCCGTCTCATACCACATCCACCCCCACATGACGCAAGGGGATAATTGCCGCGAAGTCAAGCCCGATATCAGCAGCAGGAGCAGACTGGGTCAGCCGACCAACCGAGATATAGGTAACGCCGCTCTCTGCCTTGGCGCGGATCGTTTCGAGCGTCACCCCGCCTGAGGCTTCGGTCGGCACGCGGCCTGCGACGATGGTGACCGCCTCGCGCAGGGTGGCCGCATCCATATTATCGAGCAACAAATGGGTTGCACCCGCTGCAAGGCCGGGTTCGATCTGGCTCAAACGGTCAACCTCTAGGATGATCCGCTCAACGCCAGCATCTATCGCGCGCCGCACTGCCTCAGCCACGCCGCCTGCGACTGCAACATGATTATCCTTGATCATCGCCGCGTCCCACAGGCCCATCCGGTGGTTGGTCGCCCCGCCCATCCGCGTCGCATATTTTTCAAGCACGCGGAGACCGGGGATCGTCTTGCGCGTATCAAGCAAAGTGCAGCCCGTGCCCGCAATCGCCTCAACATAGGCCCGCGTCATCGTCGCGATACCGCTCAGATGCTGGACGGTGTTGAGCGCGGAACGCTCCGCCGTCAGCATCGCGCGCGCATTGCCCGAGAGGCGGAGGAGATCGCTGCCCTTAGCGACTGACGCACCGTCTTCGACAAGCATTTCTATCTCCATCGCCGGATCAAGATGCCTGAAAAACGCCACCGCAATCGGCAGCCCCGCGACGATGATCGCATCGCGACTGTCCATCACGCCCGAGAACCGCGCGTCGGCGGGGATGACCGATTCGGATGTAACATCGCGGCCAGTCGGCCCAAGATCTTCGGCCAGCGTTGCCGCGATAAAGGCCTCTAGGTCAAATTGGGGAAGGGTGAAGCTCATCTGAAAAACCCCGAAAATCTCACGAAGTTGTTACTGAATCGGTAGTTTGTTCGGGCTTGCCTGAAAGCATAAATGTGACGCGGGTTAATCATCGTTCCAGCTAGGCCAAAAGGACGGCGGTAGGAAAGCGGAAAATGGTGGGAGGCTGGTCTCACGCCAAGACCGCCAAGCCGCCAAGAAGGGCAGGCAGAAGAAAATCCTCCCCGGTACGGCGAGCGAGCGATAGCGAGCATTGCGCACCGCTCGCTTTGCTCGCGACCCCTCCGCCACCCTACGGGCGGTTCCCCTCCCGGTTCCGGGGAGGAATGCATCCGCCAATACCAGCGGCATTTAGTTGCTTGCAATTTGCAGATTGCTAATCGTAAAAAGAAGGCATAAATTATAGGGGGTAGTTTTATGTGGCGAGCAACTGTAAGATTCTCGTTAGATAAGGACACCGCGTCAACAACGCGCAACAAAGTAGCTCCATATTTGAAAAAAGCAGGATTCCAAAATACTAAAACCGGAACATGGGAAGCCTTTTCTCAAAATTCATTAGACGTGACTAAGGCAATTTTAGACACTTTGAAAGAAATAGAAGATAGTCAGAAAATGGATCATGTCTGGATTCATATAGAAAAATTAAATGACATTCAGCAAAAACGCCTTTCAAAGGCAATGGCAATGTTTTTAGAGAAAATATAGTACTCATCGCATCACTATATTTAACGTCCGATCAAATCGACTTATTCGCCACTGACCGTAGCCTTCGCAGTCTTTCCTCAATCCCGACTCTTGCCGTTTTACCCCAATTCCACCCGCAGCGTCCGCCCTACGGCTGCTGCCGCGCGACGCAGCGTCGATAGCGTCACCGATGGGTTGGTGGGGTCGAGCAAGCGATCTAACTGCCGACGGTCGGTTTGCATCCGGGCGGCCATTGCGGTTTTGGTGAGGCTTTGCGCTTTCATCGCTTCACGGATTTGATCAGCGATAATTTCCTTGATTGCATCCTCTTCGCACACAGCGAGTAGATTTTCGCTGGTGAGGAAGTCATCAAATGTTTCGTCGCTGATCCGGGCTTTGCCTTGGCTGTCCATCATTCAAGTTCCTTTTTGCGGCGTAGCGCGAGATCAATTTCCTGAGGTGGTGTTTTCTGGGTTTTCTTCACGAAGCCGTGGAGCAGAATCATGTCACCGCCCATGATGCAAAACAGCATTCGTGCGATCCGCCCCGATGAAATATCACTCCGTACTTCCCAAAGCCCCCGCCCGAGTGGCCGACAATATGGCATTCCGATGGGCCAACCAAACTCGACCTTTTGAATGTCCTTGCCAATCACACGACGGTCGTCGGGATCAAGCGAAAGGATCCAGTCGCGCACAGGCCTCTTCCCATTGGCCGCTTCAAAAAACCGCGCTGCGATTTTCTTGGATCGGTCAATACTCACGAATGATACGTGTCAAAAATGACGCATATTGTCAAGGCTATTTCGTGCTCGCCATCTCCAGCATCCGGTCCAGCGACTTCTTCGCCGCCAGCCGCAACCCTTCCTCAATCTCGATCCTCGGGCTTAAATCGCGCAGCGCCACGTACAGTTTCTCCATCGTGTTGAGCGCCATGTAGGGGCAGATGTTGCAGTTGCAGTTGCCGTCGGCTCCGGGTGCGCCGATGAATTGTTTATCGGGCACGGCCTTTTCCATCTGGTGGATGATGTGCGGCTCGGTCGCCACGATCAGCGTGTTGCCGGGCATGTCCTTGGCGTACTGGAGGATGCCGCTGGTGCTGCCGACATAATCGGCATGATCGATAATATGTGGCGGGCATTCAGGGTGCGCGGCGACGGGCGCGCCGGGATGTTGTGCCTTGAGCTTCACGAGTTCGGTTTCGCTAAACGCCTCATGGACGATGCAGACACCGGGCCAGAGCAGCATGTCGCGCCCGGTCTTGCGCGCGATATAGCTGCCGAGATGCTTGTCAGGGCCAAAGATGATTTTCTGACCCATCGGCAATTGCGCGAGGATTTTTTCGGCGCTCGAACTCGTGACGATGATATCGGAGAGCGCCTTTACCTCGGTCGAGCAGTTAATATAGGTGATCGCGATATGATCAGGGTGCGCGGCGCGGAACGCCTTGAACTTATCGGGCGGGCATGAGTCTTCAAGGGAGCACCCGGCCTTGAGATCAGGGAGCACCACGATTTTCTGGGGTGAGAGAATCTTCGCGGTATCGGCCATGAATTTGACCCCGCAAAACGCGATCACATCAGCGTCAGTCGCGGCGGCTTTCTTTGACAGCTCAAGCGAATCGCCGACAAAATCGGCAATGTCCTGAAGCTCGGGCCGCTGATAATAATGCGCGAGGATGACGGCGTTGCGCTCTTTCTTGAGCTTCATGATTTCGTCGATCAGGTCAGCTCCGGTCAGGCGGCTATGCGTATTCATTGGCTTGTCTCCACTTTGACAATTGCGTCTACCCCAGCGGCTCTCAGCGGCAAGGCAAAATTATTGGTGATCGCGCGCGCGGTGGCGTCCTGCGCGAGTTTGATCATCGTTGGCGCTTTGGCCTGCGCGATGACGTCTGCCTTGGCTTTGGTGCGGTTCGATTGATCAAGCAGCCGCTCAACATCGGTGAGCGTCATCAGCACCGCGCCCGAGCCATATTCCTTCGTCGCGGTCAGATCAAATTCGGGGCCGCTGAGTTCAATCGGGGGGAGGGTTATGGTGAGCGTATTTGCGCCTGCATCCCAGACAAGATCGTCGATTTTCAGTTTGGCGAGATCCACCTCATAGCGCACCATCGCGGGCATGATCAGCGTCTTTTCGGCGGCAAAGCCAAGCTGCTCCTTACGGCTCGTCACCACCGTAACAAAGCGCGCGGCAAAGGCGGACAGTCGGTTCTGCTCTTGAAGGCTTTTTAGGCTTGAGGCGACAACCGTTTCCACAGGCGGGCTGACGCTGCGCTGGAGATAGGCGACGATGCCAACCGTCGCGAGGACCGCCGAGAGCAAGATGAGCCAGACTTGTTTCACGGTATCCTCGCCCAGCGGTCGCTCGCTTCGCTGACGAGCGCGCGGGTTTGCAAATCAATCAGATGCGCAAGTACTGATCGGCCCGCCGCACCGTGGAGCCTATGATCGATGCCCTTATACATTTCGGTTACCATATCGGGAACCGTGCTAATGCCGCGTTCGAGCAGGCGGAGGATTTGTCCTTCGCGTTGTTTGCGGTGGCCCATCATCCCGCGCGCAAGCCGCTGCGGGTTGTCAACGGGTTTGCCGTGCGCGGGGTAATAAACCGCATCGTCGCGCTCGATCAGCAGTTGGAGGCTGCGCATATAATCGGCCATATCGCCGTCGGGCGGCGAGACGACGGTGGTTGACCAGCCCATGATATGATCGCCGCTGAACAGCGCTTTTTCTTCCTCAAGTGCATAGCAGAGATGGTTTGAGGTGTGGCCGGGGGTATGGACTGCGGTGAGCGTCCAGCCGGTTCCGGTCAGTTGCTCGCCGTCCTCAAGCACATGGTCTGGGGCATAGGTCGGGTCAAAGCCCGCATCAGCGCGCGGGCCATCGTCGCTAAGCACGAGCGGCGCGCAGCCGATGATGGGCGCGCCTGTTGCCGCTTTAAGCGGCGCTGCGGCGGGCGAATGATCGCGGTGGGTGTGGGTGCAGACGATGGCGACGATCCGCTCGCTGCCAAGAATGCGGACGAGTTCACCAACATGTGCGGGATCATCGCCGTATGGGCCGGGGTCAATCACCGCGACATCGCCGTGGCCAACGATATAGGTCTGCGTGCCGGTATAGCTGAACGGCGAGGCATTGCGCGCGAGCACCCGGCGGATCAGCGGCGAAACGCTTTCAGCAATCGCATAAGGTTCGTTAGAAAGATCGGGAGCGTCCATCCGCCATATGTGGCGGAGGGGCGCTCCCGATACAAGCGTTTGCCTATTGCAGGGTAAAGCCGCGCGATCTCATCCGGGCAAGCGCGGCATCGAGAGATTTTAGAGCGGCGGTTCTCTGGTCACCGGCAAGAACCCTCATCGCCGTAATTTGCGCGCGTGCTTTGCCAATCTCTGCGCGCGTTGTGGCGTTGGTGAGCGTTGTAATGCGACCGTCACAGGTGATGATAACGACCTGACTGTCGCCGTCATTGCTTGAAACAATCTGGCGGCGGCGCGCTTCCTTGGGGCATTCAACCTCTGCCTCGGCTTCGCGAATTGCGGTTTGCGCCTCCAACTCGGCTTCAACCAGGGCTTGTTCGGCTTCTACTTTGGCCTGTCTGGCCTCATCGCGGGCCTCTTTGGCGTCCAGGTTTGCTTGGACAGTGACAGTTTGGGCTGTCGATTTGATATCATCCGCTGCGTTGGCTGTGGTGTCGCTCGCAAAGCTTGTTGAAGCGGTTAGCACAAGGCCACCGCCAATTACCGCCAGCGCAAGTACGGCACCAGTCATGATGCGTTCGGGCCGTTCAGCATGCGCGATAATATAGCGTAATCGCGCCTTCAATGTGGTCGTTGCGCCCATCGCGCAGATAGCAATCGGCACTGGGCCAATGGCTGCCTTGAAGAGCGCGCTGCCATAAGCGTGACGCTCGCCAACGCTCGCGCCGTGAAGCACGATCGCATCGCATGCCGCCTCCTGATCAAGCCGGAAAGCACGGTGGGCGATGTGGGCGAGCGGGTTAAACCAGTGTAGCGCCAGCACCACAAGGGCTGCCAGATTGACGGGTAAATCGCCGCGCCGGTGGTGGGTCATTTCATGCGCGAGCGCCAGCCGCTGTTCCGTGGCATCAAACCGTGTCGTAAAGTCATCGGGGACAATAATTTGACGTCCGAAAACCCCGAGCGCAATCGGCGACCTGATTGCCGGGCTCGCGACCAGAGTGATCCGGTTCGCATCATCAATTCGCCGCGAACTGGCCAAGACCAGCGTTAAAAAGCGGTGATAGGCCAGCATATGACGCGCGAAAAATAGCGCTGCACCACCAAGCCAGACGATGCCGAGCAGCATCAGCCAATCTATGCCGCCTGCTGAAGCCGCTGACATCAGTGGAACTGCAGAGGGGTTGGTCAAGACGACGGCGGCGTCCTTCAAAGCTTGGCCTTGTGCTGCCAAACCTTCATTATTGAACCAGCTTTGTGGAAGTGGCGGCATGATCATCCTGAGTGCGGGTGCGAGCCAAAGCAGATACGCCGCGCGCGCGCCAAAGCGCTCCGCAACGGCGCTGCGAAGCACAAGCACAATCAGCATCAATATCGTCGTCGCAACGAAGGTTTCAACAATCCAGTTTTGGATGAGCGTGCTCATGATTTAATCTCCTTCAACAAGGCTTCGATTTCGGCAATATCTTGGGGCGACAGCGCTTCCTGCTCGGCCAAATGGGCGACAAGCGGAGAAAGTTTACCGCCGAATAGCCGGTCAACCAGTCGTTTGACGTCGCTCGCGGTATGATCAGCGCGTGCAATCAATGGGCTGTAAAGGAAGCGGCGTCCATCGGGCTCATAGGCGATGGCGCGTTTTGCCAGCAGGCGCGAAAGCAGCGTCTTGATCGTTGGTAATGACCAGCTCTTGCTACTGCGCAGCCGCTCGGCGACCATATTTGCCGTCAGCGGGGCTTCTGCCCAAAGCACATCCATTACAACATATTCGGCATCGCTAATGCGGTCGCCGCTGGTTTCGGGAGCAGGGAAGGATTCAGACATATTCGGACTCTCATGAATAAAGATTACGGATGTAATCCTTATTCATGAACCGAAAATGAACGAGTGCGCCAGCCTAATTGGCTGCGGGTTGATCAATCCTGCGGACGCGCGTCGCGGGTTGGCCATCGATATTGGCAAGAAAGCCGCCGAGCGATGCTTTGCGAATACGCACAGACTGGCCTGGTTTGGGATCGCGAATAGCCTTCGACTCGGCTTGATACCAGCGCGCGCCATCATCAAGGACAAACAGCCAACGCTTGGAATCGAGTAGTTTGGCAGTGCGAATTTTTGCCGTTACGTCGGTCACGCCTTCGCCGAGCGCAGGTGGTGCGCCGACGATCAGTGGTCGTGCAGGTAGGCCAAAACCATCCTTGCGCGCTTTTGTGGCCTGATCGCGGTCGATAATCACAAGATCACGCTTGGCTTCTGCATCGTCTATCTTCGCGGTTTGGGCTTCATAACAGGCCAAGCGCTGGGCATTATCAGGAATGGAGCGGCAATCGATCAATTTCTGCAAAACTTCTGAGCGGGCGGGTTGTTTTTGATCCTTGCCTGCCGCCGCTGCGCCGCCAGCGCAGAGCGAAAGATTCGCCAAAAACCCGATGATGATTACGCCTGATCGCACCGCTAAACTCCTAAGATTGAACGCTTCAAGCCTATCACATCTGCTTTGAGGTTCCAACCCACCGTGACTGTTGCAAATAGGTGACATGTAGAAACCAAGTTTAGTCAAGCCCTTTGAATCGCGTTTACTTCCGCCGCGCGCTTCGGCAATGGGCGTGATAAGTCTAGCCTTTAGCAGGTGCATTTTGCCCCGGCTGTTTGGTGACGGCGATAATATTTGGCCGATAACACCGGCCATCACTCCAGAAGTAAGGGACTGGACAGACATGAAGACTCAATCAATTTTCAGCCGTGGGCGCCTTAGCGCAAGTGTAGCGCCGGTGGTTCTCGGCCTCGCGATGATCTCGATGCCAGCATTCGCGCAAACCGCGCCCGCAGCCGAGGATGAGGCCGTAGCCGAAGGCGAAACAATCGTCGTCACCGGCTCGTTGATCAGCAATCCAAACCTTAAATCTGCCAGCCCGATTTCGGTGATCACTTCGGAAGAAGTTGAGCTCCGTCAGACCAACGTGGCCGAAGAGTTTCTTCGCCAGTTGCCAAGTGCTGTGCCTAGCGTCGGCTCTGCGGTTAACAACGGCAATGGTGGCGCTTCGTTCGTCAACCTTCGTGGTATCGGGTCTAACCGCAACCTTGTTCTCCTTGATGGGCAGCGGATTGTTCCAGCCGATCTTACGGGTCGTGTCGATTTGAACAACGTCCCGCTTGCACTGATTGAGCGGACTGACATTCTAAGCGGCGGTGCCACCACAACTTATGGTGCGGATGCTGTCTCTGGCGTGGTTAACTTCATCACCAAGAAAGATTTTTCAGGGATTGAAGCAACGGTTTCGGAGCAGATCACCGAAAAGGGCGATGGCAACACATTCCGTGCTGACGTTACCATTGGTGCAAATTTTGATGATGGAAAAGGCAATGCCGTTTTCAGCATCGGCTATCAGCAAGCCGATCCAGTGTTTCAGGGGGATCGTGCATTCTCAGTTGATAATATCGACTCATTCTCGGGCTCTGCCGGCGGCTCCGGTACGACGGTTCCTGGTCGCCTCACGGGAACGCGGCCAGCCGTAAACGGTGTGCCAAACACGCTCTCGACTTTGATGCAAATCGGCACCGCTGCCGATGGCACGCCAATTTTGGCGCCACGCCCCGGCGGCATTGCCAATGGCGGAACACGCGTAAGTGATCCAGTAACGGGCCAGTTTAACAACGGGTTTGTCCCGTTCAACTTTAACCCTTTCAACATTTTCCAGACTCCTTTCGAGCGCTTCAATATTTTTGGTGCCGCCCGTTATGAAGTCAGTGACCGGGTTGAAGTTTACACGCAGGGCCTGTTCTCGAAGAACACTGTAAAAACAATTATTGCGCCATCAGGGACTTTCGGTAGCTCGTTGACGCTGCCGCTCAGCAATCCTTTCCTTTCAGCTATTGGTCGTAATCAGTTGTGCGCATTCAATATCGCGCCAAACGTCACAGGTGTTGATGCTGCGGGCAACGCACTTTCGGGGCAAATTGCTTATACTCCACGCTTTACTCAAGCGCAGTGCGATGCGGCGGCAACGGCTGGGCCAACAAGTCCTGATTTCCGGACTGTAACGGTAAGCGCGCCGCGTCGTTTCGTCGAAGCGGGTACGCGTGACAACACCTATACGTCGACCGTATTTAACTATGGCCTTGGCTTCCGGGGTGATATCACTGACAATATCCGCTATGATGTTTACGGATCATATGGGGAAAGTGAAAATACATCGCGGCAAACCGGCAATGGATTGCTTACGCGTTTGCGTCAGGCGGTTCTTGCGACAGGCACACCAACGAACAACTCATGCACGGATCCATCGGGTGGCTGCGTTCCGCTCAATCTGTTCGGGCCTGCGGGTAGCATCAATGCTGCGCAATTGGGCTTCTTGACAGGTGTGAGCACGTCATCAACGACGCTCACATCACTCTCAACCGTTAAGGGTTTGATTTCGGGTGACACGGGCAATTTTGCGATTGCTGAAACGCCGATTGGCTTTGCTTTCGGTGCCGAATATCGTAAATATAACGCATCGTCGGTCTCCGATCTTGCGACTTCTACACCGGGTGAAGTGCTTGGTAATGGTGCAGCATCACCCGATGTTTTCGGCGAATATAACGTCAAGGAATTGTTCGGTGAATTGAACATTCCTTTGTTTGAAGATCAGTCGTTCGCTAAAAACCTTTCAGTGGTGCTTGGTGGCCGTTATTCGGATTACTCGACGGCCGGTAAGAGCTACACTTACAAAGCTGAAGGTACTTACGAGCCAGTCGAAGGCTTGAAAATCCGTGGTGGGTATCAGCGCGGTGCCCGTGCGCCAAACATCGGCGAATTGTTCTCGCCACAAGTTACGGGCCTAACCAATCTCGCGACTGATCCATGCGCAGCTGCAGCGCCAACAACAAACAACAATCTCAGGGCTGTCTGCCTCGCGCAGGGTGCTCCTGCGGGCACGATTGGTTCGATCCAGAACCCATCGGCAGGTCAGGCCAACGCAACATCGGGCGGTAATCCAAATCTTGATGTTGAAAAGACCACGACTTACACCGTTGGTGCGGTGTGGCAGCCTAACTTTGTACCAAAGCTTTCGGTCTCGGTCGATTACTTTAATATCAAGATTGTCGATGCAATCAGTACACCAACCGCCGGTGATATTATTAATGGTTGTTTCGCAAACTTGACGGCCGCGAGTGCCGCGAGTGCGGCTTGCACGAGCATCCGTCGTAATCCGCTGACGGGTGGCCTTGACGGTGACACAGCCACAACGGCCGGTTTGCCATTTGTCAATTCAAACCTCGGTAGAATTACAACCGACGGTATTGATTTGAGCATCAACTACAGCCGTGATCTAGGGTTTGCTGATTACAGCTTCGGATTTGATGGCACATGGACAAATTCGAACAAGTTCCAGGCATCGCCGAGTTCAATTAATCGGGAATGCGTTTCGTTTATCAGTGCAAACTGTGGCTCACTACAACCAGAGTTTAGCTGGACGCAGCGGACGTCGCTTACCTTCGAAGATCGTTACACACTTTCGCTTCTTTGGCGTCACCTCAGCAAGTTTGAGCAAGAGCCAGATGATATCGTCAATGGCAATGGTCCGTTCTGTGGTCCAGGTAATCAGGGTGGAGATTGTGCCGGTCGCAACTTCCAGAGGATCAACGCGAAGGATTATTATGATCTGAGCGGTCGCTTTGAACTGTCGGATAATGTCATTCTGACGATTACGGTTCAGAATCTCCTTGATTCAAAACCAAAGGTTGTTGGTTCAAACGCAGGGACAACAGCGTTTAACAGCGGTAACGTGTTCCCATCGACCTTCGATGCGCTCGGCCGTCGTTATGCAGCCGCCGTCAAGTTCAAGTTCTGATCTGACGAGAGCAAAACAAATTTGGGGCGGTACTTCGGTGCCGCCCCTTTTTTGTGCGCTACGTTCAATGATTGATTAGTCGAGCAGTGATATCGGAAGGCGCATGGCAATTGCGTTATTCTCCGCGATGACAGCAGCCCACGCGCTCACTTTCTGGATCTCTTCGCTGTGGACATCCGCAGCATTCTCCTGTTCGGCCACGCGTGCTTGCGTATTAAAAGCACCATCAAATTTTGAATGGCGAGTAAAAGCAGGCCCAGCGACAATCGCTGCAACGCGGTCGCTGCTTAGCCCCAGTGCAAAATGTGTCGAGAGGCGCCCAATCGTTTCGGTGGGCGCACTGAGCAATATTTCACTATCAAGGGTTGCTACCCGTGCTTTGCCAAACCGCGCGGTCATCCGCATAAACAGCGCCTGTTGCGCTAGCCAGCCAACCGCCGCCGCCTGAAGATCCGTCAACCCAAGATAATCCTCGTCGGAAAAACCGAGATCAACAAACCCCTCCTTCAATTGCTTGACGAGCAATTCACGCACCCAGAGCCGCCCCCACATCCCTTTCTTGGCTACTGAGCCGAGAAATAAGGGAAGCGGCGCGTAAAGCAGGAGCGCGCGCGCATCAGGACGCAGCGCCATCATCGCTTCAGCCAACCCGTTGCAGACATTGGATGGCTTGATTACTACGGCCTCACAAGGGGCAAGCGGGCGCGCGAGCAGGCGCAGAACGCTATCAAGCGATTGCCCAATCTGTCGCGGGTCACCCCCCCGTTGTCGCCAGGCGACGATATCATTGAGAATGACTGGCTCCTTCAGCCCCATTGCCACTCCCGGCACGTCAAGCGCACGCGCAAGTAGCGTCGAACAACAGAAGGCGGAGTGGAAAATGAAGTGAACGGGCGCTTGTACCGATTGCGCGGCGAGCGCCTCATCGCGCTTAATGATGACCGGACTGACCGACTTTCCTAGATATTCCTCGGTTAAAAAAGTTGCGATGCGATGCTGATCACGATCGACATGGCGGAAATGCACCGCGTCAAATTCAGGGTTATAGCGGTCGGCGAGCCACAGGGGATTGCGTAGGATATCAGCAATAGAAGCGGGTGTCTTAGTCACAACCGCATTCTGCCGCCAATACACCGTGCCTGCAATCCCTGCGCTTACTTCGCTAACAATAGCAACGCCCCGTCACCTTCGTCGGCGTTGACGGTTGACCCGTCGGGTACGTCACCGCGCAGAATCATATCGGCAAGCGGGTCTTGGAGATATCTCTGCACCGCGCGTTTTAACGGCCGTGCGCCGTAAACCGGATCATAGCCGACGCGGCCAAGCCACGCACGCGCGCCAGCGGTGAGCTGAAGTGTAATCTTACGGTCGGCAAGTAGCCGCGCGACACGCGCAACCTGGATGTCGACAATCGGTGCCATATGATCGGCCGCCAGTCGGTGGAACAGGATGATTTCATCAAGCCGGTTGAGAAATTCCGGGCGGAAGTGCGCGCGCACGACTTCCATCACTTGTGGCTCAACCTTATCGACATCCTCCCCCTCACCAAGCGCGGCGATGAACTGCGAACCAAGATTGCTCGTCAGGATGATGATCGTATTGGTGAAATCAACCGTCCGCCCCTGCCCATCGGTCAGGCGACCGTCATCAAGCACTTGGAGCAGGACATTGAACACATCACTGTGCGCCTTTTCCACTTCGTCAAAAAGAACAACCTGATAGGGTCGTCTGCGTACCGCTTCGGTTAGAACGCCGCCTTCCTCATAACCCACATAGCCCGGGGGCGCGCCAATCAAGCGCGCGACGCTGTGTTTTTCCATGAATTCGCTCATGTCGATCCGCACCATCGCGCTGTCATCATCGAACATGAAGCCAGCGAGTGCCTTGGTCAGTTCGGTTTTGCCCACGCCGGTTGGCCCGAGAAATAGGAAACTTCCGAGCGGACGGTTGGGGTCTTGCAAGCCAGCACGCGCACGGCGGACAGCGGTTGAAACGGCTTTGACCGCATCGGCTTGACCAATCACGCGCTTGCCAAGCGTCGCCTCCATTGCGAGCAATTTCTCACGCTCACCAGTCATCATCCGCTCAACGGGAATGCCTGTCCATTTGGCGACGACTGACGCAATATCATCGGCGGTGACTTCCTCACGCAGCATCGCGCCTTCGGTGGCACCAGCGGCATCGGCCAATTGCTTTTCGAGGCTAGGGATCGTGCCATATTGCAACTCGCCAGCCTTCGCCAAGTCGCCCGAGCGCTGCGCCTGATCAAGCTGGAGCCGCGCCCCGTCAAGCGCCTCTTTTACCTTGGCCTCGCTATGGATTTTTTCTTTCTCTGCCTGCCAGCGGGTCGTGAGTGACGCGGACTGTTCCTCAAGATTGGCAAGTTCGCTGCGCAGGTTTGCTAGCCGATCCTTTGATGCTGTATCGCTCTCTTTCTCAAGCGCGAGGCATTCGATCTTCATTTGAATGATCTTGCGGTCAAGCGTTTCAATCTCTTCGGGTTTGGACTCAACCTCCATGCGGATTCGGCTTGCGGCCTCATCCATCAGGTCAATCGCCTTGTCCGGCAGGAAACGGTCAGAGATATAGCGGTGCGACAGCGTGGCGGCCGCGACTAGTGCGGCGTCAATAATCCGAACACCGTGGTGAAGTTCATATTTTTCCTTGAGGCCACGTAGGATCGAGATTGAGTCCTCAACCGTTGGTTCGCCAATGAAAACAGGCTGGAACCGGCGCTGGAGTGCTGCATCCTTCTCAACATGTTTGCGATATTCATCAAGCGTCGTCGCGCCTATGCAGTGGAGCTCGCCGCGCGCGAGCGCTGGCTTGAGCAAGTTTGACGCGTCCATCGCGCCTTCCCCTTTGCCAGCTCCGATTAGCGTGTGCATTTCATCGATGAACAATACGATCTGTCCCTCAGCCCCGCGCACCTCATCAAGTACTGACTTAAGCCGTTCCTCAAATTCACCGCGATACTTGGCACCCGCGATTAGCGCGCCCATATCGAGCGACATAAGCTGACGATCCTTGAGACCATCAGGTACGTCGCCATTGGCGATCCGCAGCGCCAACCCTTCGGCAATCGCGGTTTTGCCGACACCGGGTTCACCGATGAGGACAGGGTTATTTTTGGTGCGGCGCGCAAGAATTTGGATCGTCCGGCGGATTTCCTCATCGCGGCCGATAACGGGATCAAGCTTGCCATCGCGTGCCGCCTCGGTCAGATCGCGCGCATATTTTTTGAGGGCATCATAGGTATCTTCGGCAGATGCGGTGTCGGCACTTTTGCCTTTGCGAAGTTCGTTGATTTTGGCGTTAAGCGCATCAACTTTAAGCCCTGCTGCTGCGAGCGCTTTGCCTGCCGTCGTCGTCGCAAGCGTCAGCGCAAGCAGCAACCGCTCAACCGTGACAAAGCTATCGCCTGCTTTTCTCGCAACCTGTTCAGCACTATCAAGGACACGGAGAAGGTCATTATCGAGGCCGGGAGTTTGCTGCGCACCGCTGCCCGAAACGCTGGGATGCTTGGCCAAAGCCGCATCGGTCTCGCGCACCGCAACGCCCGCATCGCCGCCCGACGCCTTTATCAGGCCAGAGCACATGCCCTCATTATCTTCAAGCAGCGCCTTCAACAGATGTTCAGGCGCAATCCGCTGATGGTTCATCCGGATCGCGACGGTCTGTGCGCTTTGTAAGAAGCCCTTGGCGCGGTCAGTGAATTTTTCGAGGTTCATGGGAGAAAGCCCTTCCTTTCACCCATGATGTAAGGATGGGTTTGAACCAGACAAGGG
>JBBTEI010000097.1:0-32044 GCA_038042405.1 Pseudomonadota bacterium | reverse complement strand
TCGGTTGAGCTGACCGGATAAACGCCATATGCGCCGTTGGTCGCCTTTGGCCCGCCCGTCCATTCAATGCGCAGGTTGAAGAAGGTGACGCGGCTCGAGCCCTTTGATTTAACCGCATCGCCGCGCGTATCCTCAACCGCAAAATCGCGTAGGACAACATCATTGGAGGTGACGAGCAATCCTTCGCCAGCGCTCTTTTGTCCTTTGAAGCTGAGCACGCTTTTATCGGCACCCATCCCGCGCACGGTGACGCCTGAGACATCAAGCGACAGCCCGTCAACCAGTTCAAAACGGCCAGCGCCGATTTCAACGGTGTCACCCGGCTTAGCATCAAGCAGTGCGGTTTGCAGCCGCTCCTGCGCATTTGCGCCGGGTTCAACGCGGAGGGTTCCGGCGTAAGCAGGAAAAATTGCGGCGAAAGCGCAGGTTAATGAAGCGATGGCTATTTTCATGCCGTATATGATGGCACAATCAAAACGAGATTCCAAGAAAGGGCGTATATGACCAAGACTTCACTGCTCCTGTTGAGCGCGGCGACATTGTTCGCGACGACACCCGCGATGGCCGCTGCCCCGATTGGGGGCAAATGGGTGACCGCTGAAAAAGACAGTATCATAGAAATCGCACCGTGTGGTACCAATATGTGCGGCAAGATCAGTAAATTCCTGACGCCCGTTCAAGGCCCACCGTTTGACCGTAACAACCCCGACGCAAAACTGAAAAACCGACCGCTCCTCGGTCTGCCGATCCTGCTTGCGCTTAAGGATGGCGGCAAGCAGTGGGAGGGCAATATTTATGATCCCAAAAAGGGTAAAACCTACAAATCCAAGGTCTATATGAACCCTAACGGCACGATGACAGTGAAGGGCTGCATCGCCTTTTTCTGTCAGGCATTTGTTTGGACGGCGGCGCGTTGATTTAGGGGAGGGCGGCGCTACTTAAGCGTCGCCGCCCTCATAGGCTTCTACAATCCGTCCGACGATTGGATGGCGCACGACATCACCTACGCTGAAACGTACCATTGCAAGGCCCTCGATCCCCTCAAGTTTTGCCACCGCGTCGGCCAATCCTGACTTTGTATGATCTGGCAAATCGGTTTGCTTTGGATCCCCGCAGATGACCATCCGGCTGTTCTGGCCAAAGCGGGTGAGGAACATTTTCATCTGTGCAGGTGTCGTATTCTGCGCTTCATCAAGGATCACAAATGCGTCAGCCAGCGTTCGGCCGCGCATGAACGCGATTGGCGCAATCTCGATTTCGCCGCTTGCGATCCGGCGCTCGACCTGTTCGGCGGGTAGGCAATCATACAGCGCATCATAAAGCGGGCGGAGATAGGGATCGACCTTCTCTTTCATATCGCCGGGGAGGAAGCCAAGCCGTTCACCCGCCTCAACCGCAGGGCGCGAGAGGATGAGCCGGTCAACGCTGCCCGTAATGAGCTGTGCCACCGCTTGCGCTACCGCGAGATAGGTTTTGCCCGTCCCCGCCGGCCCCAACGCAAAGATGATATCGTGCTTTACGAGCGCCTCCATATAGCGGATCTGCATTGCAGAGCGCGGCACGATGGTTTTCTTGCGCGTGCGGATCATAATCGGCGGCGCATCATGATCCTGGCGAATAATGCCCTCCAGCGTTGGCTCAAATGCCATGCTGATGAGTGCGGAAACGGCACCTGCGTCAATATCCTGCCCCTGCACCAGCCGGTTATAGAGGCCGGTCAGCACGTCGCGGGCGCGGCCAATCGCTTCGGCCTCACCCTCGATCTGGAGCTTGTTGCCACGCGCAGCAACATAGACCCCGAAACGGTTTTCAATCGCAACAAGATTTTGATCAAATTCGCCGAACAAGCGGCCCAGCAATTGCGGCTTATCAAAGATGACCTCAAGGCGGGCCGGTTCGCCGACTCGTGCTGGTACGGGTTTACGCGGCATAACGCTCCTTTTGAACAACCGCACCTTCAAGGCTGTTTGGCCCTGCCGACACAAGATCAACATTTATCATATCACCAATCTTGGCGTCGGGTGAAATCACATGCACCGATTGCAACCATGGAGATTTGCCGATTAACTGCCCGGCTAGTTTACCCTTGCGCTCTAGGAGAATATCGGTGCGTCTGCCAACGCTCGCGGCGTTGAATGCGGCTTGCTGGGCATTGATCAACGCCTGCAACCGTTGGAGCCGTTCGGCCATCACTTCTGGTGCGATTTGATCCGCCATATTGGCCGCAGGCGTGCCGGGACGCGGTGAATATTTGAAGCTGTAGGCCGAGGCATGGCCAACCTGTTCAACCAATGCCAACGTGGCTACAAAATCGGCTTCGCTTTCGCCGGGGAAGCCAACGATAAAATCGCCCGAAACCGCAATATCTGCCCGCACCCTGCGCACGCGTTGGATGATGTCGAGATAATGCGCGGCGTTATGGCTGCGGTTCATTGCTTTGAGGATGCGGTCGCTGCCCGATTGCACTGGCAAATGAAGGAAGGGCATCAATGTTTCGACATCGCCGTGCGCCGCAATCAAACCGTCGGTCATGTCACCGGGATGGCTTGTCATATAACGGATACGCAGCAACCCCGGCAAGCGGTCAAGCGCGCGGATGAGGTGATCTAGCCCTTTGCTATCATCCATCCATGCGTTGACATTTTGGCCGAGCAAAGTGATTTCTTTTGCGCCGCCGTCGATCAAAATTCGGGCCTCTTCCATGATGGCGTCAAAGCTGCGTGATATTTCCGCCCCGCGCGTGTAGGGCACAACGCAGTAGGTGCAGAATTTATCGCATCCCTCTTGTACGGTCAGGAACGCCGTGGCCCCGACTTTGCGGCGCGACGGGAGCGCTGAAAATTTGTTCAGGCCGGGCAGATCAAGGTCAACCGCGCGTTTGCCCGTCGTGGCGGTGGCGATCATCTCCGGCAGTTGATGATAGGCTTGCGGGCCGACGACAATATCAACGCTTGGTGCGCGACGCGGAATTTCAGCGCCCTCGGCCTGCGCAATGCAGCCCGCAACCGCGATCATCGGGCGGGTGCCATCATCACGCTTTAACCGGCCAATATCGGAATAGACCCGATCAACGGCTTTTTCGCGGATGTGACAGGTATTAAGAACAACAAGATCAGCATCGGCTTCAACTGCCTGTGTCATGCCCTCCGCATCGAACATTTCGCCCATGCGTTCGCCGTCATAGACATTCATCTGGCAGCCGAAGGATTTGACGTGATAAGTTTTGGGAGGCTGGCGAGTCATTCCCCAGCCTTACTCAAGGCCAAGCCGCGCGGCAATCGCATCGCGGGCATGGGCGGTAATTGCTTTGCGATCACCAAGCAGTGAAATATCAACGGGCTCCATGAAATGTAGCGTAACCTCGATTGGTTTGCGGCGGCCCATCAGACGCAGTGCATTGACGCCGACGCTTTCTTCCTCTGTCCAGGCAATTTCGGGTGCTTCGAGGCCATAATCGATGGCGACAGGCTGGATCGCGATCCCTTCGGGTGGCGGCGCAACGGCTGCAAGCAATGACGAACGGAACGGTAGTAGCGCGCGGCCATCCGCAGTCGTGCCCTCGGGGAAGAGGGTAAGCGGTTGACTCGTTTCGAGCGCGGCCTTTATCGCGACGGCCTGCGCACCCACATCAAGACGCTGATCACGCGCGACATAGACCGAATTATTAAGCGTCGCCATCCAGCCAAGCACCGGCCACGGTGCCATATCAGCTTTCGCGACAAAAGCGCTCCCGGTTTCGCCCGCAAGCAGAAGAATATCAATCCAGCTTACATGATTGGAGACAAACAGCACATCGCACTTGCGGTGTTCGCCCACGATTAGAACTTTAACGCCGCTTATCTTGCGCGAAACTTTAGTAAAATGGCGTGGCCATGGGGATCGTCGGCGAAACATCCGCCAAAGACCATGCAAAGGAAGCGTTGCCGCAAACGCAAGGACAATCAGAACAACCCGCGCCGCTGCGCGCGGATGGATGCGATCAGGCTTTGCGATCGAGCGAGACGCCATAAAGTTCCATGCGGTGATCGACCAAGCGGAAACCCAGTTTTTCGGCAATTAGTTTCTGAAGTGCCTCAAGCTCGGGATCGACAAATTCGATTACCTTGCCGGTTTCGACGTCGATCAAATGATCGTGGTGCGCTTCAGGCGCGGCCTCATAACGTGCGCGGCCATCACCGAAATCATGGCGGTCAAGAATGCCAGCCTCTTCAAACAGGCGCACGGTGCGGTAAACGGTTGCAATTGAGATGCCGGGATCAATGGCGGAAGAGCGCTCATGAAGTGTTTCAACGTCGGGATGGTCTTCGGCTTCGGATAAGACGCGCGCGATAACGCGGCGCTGTTCGGTGATCCGGAGGCCTTTTTCAGCACAAAGCGCTTCAATATCGATGGATCGTGTCATTGGGTCGGCTGGCATAGGCAGGTCATAATGACCCTTTTAGCCGCATGGGCAGGCAAATCAATCGCCTGCCCATGGTTAAGCCATTGTTTCGTGTGCGACGCTTACTTGCGCTTGCCGCGCTTGGTTCCAAGGCCAATCTTTACGGCGAGCGAACGACGCTGTTCAGCATAGTTAGGCGCAACCATTGGATAATCGGCAGGCAAGCCCCACTTTGCCCGATAATCATCAGGCGTCATGCCGTAATGCGTCATCAGATGGCGTTTCAGCATCTTGAGTTTCTTGCCATCATCAAGACAGACAATGTAATCAGGCTTGATCGACGCACGGATTGACACCGCTGGTTCAAGCTTGACTTCAGGCACTGGAGCCGGGCCGCCTAGGCTGACGAGCGCACCGTGCACATTCTGGATCAAATGCGGTATATCAGATACCGCAACGCTATTATTGCTGACATGTGCTGCCACGATATCTGCGGTTAGGGTAATAAAGGTTTCTTGAAGCTCATTTGCATTGGTCATTTCTTGCTGCCCTTGCTGGTTGCGATGTCGGTTTTATACCAATCATCAGATTGTGATCATTTATTGTTTGCGACAATAATTTCTGCTAATCTTGTCAAGACCAAATTTCAATATAAAAATCGTCAATCAATCAGCTTACGCAAAGTGATCGCGTCGGTCTGTCGACCAAGTGCGCCACGATAATAATTCGGCCTTGTGCCAATCTGTTCAAAACCGGCATTTTTATAGAATGAAAGTGCCGGATTATCGGCGCGCACTTCTAGGTAAACTAGGCTAATCTGGGTTTCCAAACAGTCGCTCAAAATATGTTCAATAAGTGCTTTGCCTATGGCGCGACGTTGAAAAAGCGGACGCGTAGCAATCAACAACAGTTCTGCTTCACCGGCAACAGAACGAATAAGTGAGAAAGCTGCTGGATGTTCGCCAACATTTGCAAGCAATAACCAGCTTCCCGACAGTCTCAGCATCGATTCGCATTGCCATGAAGACCACGCATCGCCAAATTTTGGTTCGAACGACTCGCCCATGATTGTCATGACCGCCGGCAGATCCTGCACGTTTGCGCGTCTAATCTCAAAAGCGGCGTCAGTTGTCATTTCGGATTTACCAATGGCTTTGCATCAGGGCCCCTGCCATAAAGTGGACTTGCTGCTAATCCGAGGCTTGCGTCAGGTAAAAGCGCAATATGCGCAGCACGGGCCTCTGCAAAAAAGCCGGTACCATAGCCACGCGCCGTGATGAGTCTGTCGGCACCTGCGCCAGCAACGGCATCGACCGTCATCACAGTCGCCGCATTTTCGGGCGTGAGCGAAACAAAATCGCCCTCTGCATGGAAAGGGCTCCGGCTATATTGCTGCACAAGCAATTCTCCGTGTCCGCCATCAATTGCCACAATGAACCGGTCGGCGGCGCATCCTGCGGCTACAAGAGCAAGTGAAGACACCCCCGTTACCGGTACCCCCCAACCGAGGCCGAGGCCGCGTGCTGCTGCAATGCCGATCCGCACGCCCGTAAAGCTGCCAGGGCCGCATCCGACAATGATGCGATCAGCGCGGCCGCCACCTAGCAATTCGGCAATCCAAGGGATCAGCCGTTCGGCATGGCCACGCCCCACCAGTTCATGGCGCTCGGCAACAATCCGCTTGCCATCCAGCAATGCGATTGAGCAGGCATTTCCTGCTGTTTCAATCGCAAGTGTACGCATCAGATACTGTGATCAAGCGATGCTGTTGAAGCGGTCAAAGCCGGGGCGCGGCAAACGCGGCAATATGCCCGCCGGATCAGCAACGCCGAGCGTCGCGATGAAATTTGATTTTACCGTTGTTCCGGCAAAAAATGCCTCATCAACAGCGGCATTATTAAATCCTGACATCGGCCCAACGCCGAGACCAAGCGCGCGTGCTGCAAGGATCAGGTAACCGCCCTGAAGCGTAGAATTCCGAAATGCTGTCATCTGGGCAAGCTCAGCGTTGCCAGAAAATAAGCCCTGCACATCAGCCGGTGGGAACAGCTCAGGCAAATTCTGATAAAATGCGGTATCCATGCCAATAATCACCGTTACCGGGGCTGCACGAATGCGCTTGGCATTGGCTTCCATCGCGGTGGCCGCAAGCTTTTCTTTGGCGTCCGCGCTCACGCACCAAATCAACCGTGCGGGCAGGCAGTTGAACGATGTGGGGGCGTATTTGACCTGATCCCAAATCGCATGAAGCTGATCAGTGGAAACCGGCGCATCGGTGTAACTATAACAAGTGTGTGCAGCGCCAAAAAGCTGATCCAGCGCTTCGGAGGAAAGCGGAGCTGTCATTATAAACCTTTCACTAAATCAGTTAAATCGCGCGCACATCAGTCACTTCGGGGACATAATGTTTGAGCAGCGACTCAATCCCATTTTTGAGCGTCGCCGTTGATGAAGGGCATCCTGAACAGGCCCCCTGCATCTTGAGGAAGACTACGCCCTTGTTGAAGCCCTGATAAACGATGTCGCCGCCGTCATTGGCAACCGCAGGCCGCACGCGCGTTTCGATCAATTCCTTGATCTGGACGATAATATCGGCATCCGCCGGATCATCATGATCGATTTCGGGGGGCACGTTAATGCCAGCCGCAGTGCCAGCGGCAAAGAGCGGCATGTTCGCGCTGAAATGATCAAGCAAAACTGAGACAACGTCTGATTTAAGATCAGCCCAGTTGGTTCCCGGCCCCGCCGTCACCGAGACGAAGCTATGGCCAAAGAATACACCCTCAACATCGCCCAATGTAAACAGCGCCTCGGCAAGCGGCGAGGCCACCGCCTCTTCAGGGCTTGCAAAGTCACGCGTGCCAACCTCCATCACGGTGCGGCCGGGAAGGAATTTGAGCGTGGACGGGTTCGGCGTCGTTTCAATATTGATCATCATAGCAAATGCTATGTGGGGTATAGCGGGGCAGGGATCAAGCGGGCATTATATTCGGGGCTTAGCGGGGTTTGAATTTTTGTTGGTTTTCTCACGAAGTTGACACTGAATCGGTATGTTTTTCTGACCTTTATGTCAGCAATCTATATCGCCGCGACAATCATCGTCTGGATCAATCAATAAGTCCTGAGCCTAGCGCACTGTCAACGGAAATTCTGTTCGTAATTCCATAATTCCAATCACTCTATCGCTTTTGCAAAACAGGGATGACAAAAGCCGCAACGAGCATGAACCAGACCGCGACAAGCGTATGAAACAGATGCCATGACAGCGCCGGTTGTGCACTGCGAAAGCGCGCGCTCACGAGAATTGCGATCAACAATCCGGCAAAGCTGACCGCTGCGATCAGAGCGCGGCGGGTGGCGGCGCGGTAGACGAGGATAGCGCCGGCGCCGATCAGTCCGATAAAGAGCAGCGGCGTCGTCGCTGGGGCGAATGTTGCTATGGCCATCGCAATGGTGCCCAAGACCGGAGGCAGCCAGGGCTGCCTTCGCAGCAATACCGCGACGAGACACCCAAGACCAAACAGCGCGGCTGGGCGTGATAGAAACCCATGAAGATCGACAATGAAGCCAGTCATCCCGACAGCGATGCGGATGGCCCCGACCAGCCCCGCAAGTGCTATGGGGGCAAGGCCAATGGCAAACCATGTGCTGATCCGTCCCGCCTGAGCAATGGCAAAGCTGCCAGCCACGGCGAGAAGCATTTCGCTCAGCGCAAAATGCGTCGGCAGCAGGGCACTCAACAGCTATGCCCGGAAAGGAGCGCTACATTCACAGTTGATAACAGCGCGCCCGCCCCGGCAGCGGCGATCATTCGGCTGGCACGATCGTTTCACTGTCGCACGCCCATTTTTCCCTTGCCCATTTTTCCTTCATCGTGCGCGATGTCTCCCGCGAACCGTCCGGCGTCCATCCCGGCGCACCGAACACATACCAAAAGGCGTCGCGCAGCGACTGCGCCTTGCGCACATCTTGCCCCATCGCGATCCATTCGTGCAGCGCGATGCGAGCAAGATTGAAGGTACCAAGATTGGAAGTGATGCCGTATTGGCATGGATCGCTTTCATCCTCTGCGACAAATGTCCCGAACATCCGATCCCAGATGATCAGAAAGCCGCCATGGTTGGAATCGATATATTGCGGGTTGGTGGCATGGTGGACGCGGTGATGCGATGCCGTATTCAATATCCATTCAAGCGGCCCGATTGTCTTGACCTGCTCGGTATGCACCCAGATTTGATAAGCAGCCGTAATCCCGGTGAACAGAATAACCATAGCAGGCGGAAAGCCGATGAAATACAGCGGTAGGCCAACCCAGAACCCAATCCCGAATAAATCGGTCCAAGACTGACGCAGCGCGGTCGATAAATTAAAATGCTGCGACGAATGGTGCGCAACATGGCTTGCCCACCACAATCGGTGCTCATGCGCAAGGCGGTGGCTGATGTAATATCTAAGATCCACCGCAAAGAAGCAGATGATCAGCGCCCACCATGTCCAGCCGATGTTGAACAGGCGGAGTTCGTAAGCGCCTAAAATGATGGCCAGATGCGCGCCAGCATAAATCAACCCCGCCACAAGGCTGCCAAAGCCCATCAGCAGCGATGCCGCCGTATCGCGATACTCATAGGCTCCGGGATTGCTCCGCCGCGTTTTTAGCATTTCGGCGATTGTGAAAAATATGGTCGCAAAAATGGCAATGGCAAGGATTGGGGCTTTGGCCCAGTCGGGGGTGTCAGGCATCATTTCATCCTTACTTTCTTTTCAGGTCCTCAAACCATTGTGGCAAAACTTCCCCCGGCACTTCCAACTTCAAAGAAGGAAATCCGTGGGCTTTGAACTTAAGCGATATCCCCCGCACGTCATCGCGCTTTGAGCGATAATCGGCAGCCGATGCAATCTCATCTTTTGAATACACCCTTGTAACAATCGCATTCCCAACGACCTTACAAAGAAAAACGCGGCCATCGTGCAGCATTGCGATCGCGCTGGCCCGGTTGGCATCCACCACGAAATCCCGCGCGCCACCATAAGCCCGAGTTAGAGCCATCAGTTCATCGTCGCCAGAAAGCGTGCGCCTGCCCCTAAATCCCAGCGCATAGGAAAACCAGACGAGCATGGCGATACTGGCCAGCGAACCCAGTGGGAGCCATATAGAGCCAGTCATCATCTCGCGACCTCGAATCAATTATGATTTCAATACCTTACGTTCACGTAAAGTTCGCGCTGTGTGGCATTTGTGATAATCGACACAAATTACGAGATTACGGTGCACTCAGTTTACTACCCGAGCCTTTTTCAGAAAATGAACGAAGGGCGGAAGGTGACCATTGTGGCTTAATAGCGGACTGTCGCCATCGTCTGCGCTCCTGCCTATGCTATAAACATGCCGGGAATGGCAGCTTAGCCCAATTTGGCATTGAAAGCCGCCCGTCCGCTCCCTACCTAATGAACAAACCGCGCCACAACATCGCGGTAACTCCGTGACACTTTCACCTGCGCGCCGGAATTGAGCACCAGAAAGCATTCGCCGTTGGTGTGCGGCTTCACTTGCTTCACGAGATCAAGGTTGACGATGGTTGAGCGGTGGACGCGCTGGAATTTGCGGGGGTCGAGGCGCTTTTCAAGGTCCTTCATCGTCTCGCGCAGCACCAGGGTTTCGCCGCCGGTATAAATGCACATATAATCGCCCGCCGCGTCGATCCGCTCAATACTGTCGACCTCAACGCGGAAAATCTGGCCTTGATCCTTGATATTGATCAGCTTTTCAAAGCGATTGGCCATCGGCGTATCGCTGCTATCAACAAATTCTTCATGCGCTTCGGGGGCATGTTCGGCGAGTGCTTCTTTGAGCCGTTCAGCCTCATCGCTGCCTTTGCGTTCAGCCAGGCGCTGACGGACGCGGTCCAGCGTGTTGGCAAGCCGTTCGGGTTCAACCGGCTTCATCAGATAGTCGGTGGCCTGCGCTTCAAATGCGCGGATCGCATGATCGCTGTACGCGGTCACGAAGACGAACAGTGGTGGTTCCACCTCGATGAGGCCAGACACAACAGAAAAGCCATCAAATCCGGGCATTTGGATATCAAGAAACACGAGGTCGGGCTTGTGCGTCTTGATTGCGCGGATCGCTTCGCGGCCATTGAGGCAGGTTTCGATAATCTCAACATCGGGATGCGCTTCAAGGCGAAGCTGCAAGCCTTGGATCGCGAGTTTTTCATCATCGACGAGAATGGTTCTGATGCTCATGCGGCCTCCTGCTCGCGGTAGGGAATGTCGATCATCACCGAAAAGCCGCTGCTTGTCTGATTGTTGATTTCAATGTTTTGATCCTCACCATAAGCCTGCACCAGCCGCTCGCGAATATTGGCCAAGCCAACACCCGTCGAGTCATTCGGACGCAATGCGCCTTCGATCAACCCTCCCCCTGTATCCGAAACGACGATATGAACACGCCCGCCGATGAGCCGAGCCTGAACATCGATATCTGCGCCTTCCTCGCGCGGCGTTACTGCATATTTGATTGCATTTTCCACGAGCGGCTGAAGCAATAGCGAGGGCAGTCGTGCCTTCACCACCGCTGGATCAATCGTGAAATTGGGCCGCAACCGATCCTCAAACCGCATTTTTTCGATTTCGAGATAGAGTTTGAGAGTTTCCACCTCTTGCGCCAGCGTCACTTGCGCGGTCGGTTCATAAACGAGCGTGTAGCGCAGGAATGATGACAGTCGCGACAGCATCGCGTTGGCCCGCTCGGTTTGTTTGAGCAACACCAGCGTGGAGATTGAATTGAGTGTGTTAAACAGGAAATGCGGGTTGAGTTGATATCGCAGCATCGCAAGCTGTGCAGAGGTGGCCTGGCTCTCAAGCGCAGCCATTTGGTCTGCCTGTTGCTCTACGATCAGATAATAATTAATCCCGTAGTAAAGCGCCGACCAGGCACCCAGTAGGAGCGAGCTGATCGTCAGTGTACCAAGCAACAGACGACTGGAAAATGGCGTCGATTCACCATTCATCAAACTGAACATCCAAGCGTCAATTGCCGAATATGCGGCAATTGCTATGGCTATAGTGATTAACGTGCCCGTCCAGGTTACGATCGGTTTGCGATTGATCAGCCAACGGTAAGCCGCCCCCATTACCAGCGTGATCGAATATCCTGCTGCCGCCGAAACGAGTACGGGGATAACGAACGAAACGCTCATGCCATTGCCTATGCCGCTGGCGATTCGCAGTAGCAGATAAAATGTCCAACCTATCGATTGCAGCGTCCAAAACGCGCGGTTTTTATCATCAAAGAAAGGTTGGGAACGAAGCCCGAGCAATGCCATGCGCCCACCCTAGCGCAAATTTGTTGTGGATTGAAGCCATACCAATCGCAGGCTACACTGTGGGCGACCAAATGGAGACGAATGATGACCGATACGACCGTGTTGCGCGCCGATTTTCATGACATGGCCCAAAGCACGCAGGAGGATTGGGCGATCATTATGGAGAGCGCCAAGGATTTTGCGCCACAAGGCGGAAAGCGCGTGCTTGAGCATTTGAAGCTGCTCGACGGCGATTTTGGTGGCTTTGCGATCGACCGGCTGACGCACTGCCGCCAGACCGCCACGCGCGCGTACCGCGATGGGCGTAGCGAAGATTATGTCGTGATGGCTCTCCTTCACGATATCGGCGATACGCTTGGTGCGTTCAACCACCCCGATATTGCCGCCGCCATCCTCAAGCCTTTTGTGTCGGATGAGCTACACTGGATCACTATGCACCACGGGATTTTCCAGGGCTATAATTTCTTCCACCATATTGGGCTTGATCGTAATATGCGCGATAAATTCGCCGATCACCCTTATGCTGCGGCCTGCGCTGAATTTGTCGATCAATATGATTGCCCGGCGTTCGACCCCGATTATGACAGTGCCCCGCTAGAATTTTTTGAGCCGATGGTGATGAAGCTTTTCGCGCGCCCTATGAACAGTGTTTACAAACGCGCGATGGAATAACAAAAAACCGCCGCCCTTTGGTATGAAGGACGGCGGTTTTTATTGGCGCTTTGTTCGATCAATTAAAAGGTGAAGCGCGCGCCTACCCGAATTTGATAGAGCGAGACGCTCGGCGTCAGCGTCGTCGCCGGGGTTGTTGGATTGGTGAAGCGGTACTGGGCACAGGCCTGTGAGGTGTTTGTGGTCGCAGATGCAAAATTGCCTCCGGCCGGGTTGACCGAACCAGGCACACTGCCAGTTGGCACCGCACCCTGCAAACAGGTGACACGCGCAAATTGTTGCGTGAAGGGGAAGCCAAACTGTTGCAGGCGACCCCACTTGTCGTTGATCAGGTTCCCAAGGTTTTCAATGTCAGCAAAGACCGAAAATTTCGAGCGACTACGCAAGAAGCCGGGAAGTTCTTGTTCAATGTGTAAATCGACCTTGGTGAAGCTTGGGGAGCGGAAACCGTTGCGCGGCGCGATTTTGCCTCGGAACTTCTTGAGGCCGTTGGCGTCGATGAAGTTGTTGATCGCCGTGGCGTTAGCAACGGTATCGTAAGATACCAGCGGATCTGAAACGCCCGTTGGAATGTAGGCAAGGAAGCGCGACAGTGATCCGTTGACGCCAAATACCGGGCTACGTCCGTTACCAGCATCTTGGAAGGTGTAGCTGAACGGACGTCCGCTCCGCGTTTCACCGAACAGGCTGATCTTGGTCTTGTACTCACCAAAGAACGCCTTTTCAAAGTTCGCATAATATTTGAACTGATTGCGCACTTCGTCATTCGCAGTGCCGAATGCCGCGATATTGGCATCAAGGAAGGCACCGTTCGAATAGTTGGACAGCGCGGTCGACGATGTCGCGGGTGCCTGATCCTTGATCCGCTGACGTGTATAGCTACCGCCGATATTCAAACCGAAATCCCATGACTTGTCAAACCGGGCAACGGCGATAAAACCACGGCCCTTCTTGGTGTTGGTCAGCAGGATATCAGTGTTGGTATCGTTGAAAGTCGTCACGCTGGCATAGCGTACCCGTCCATCAGGGGTTCTAAGCGCAGTCGGCACCGAACGGATATCAGTGAAAGCAACCTGGTTTTTGACCTCCGAATAAAGCAGGTCGATTCCAAACAGCCAATTATCACCCAGCGGGCCGAGATCAGCGTCATAGCTGGTCGACAGCGTCGCGCGGTATTGGCTAGGCACCTTGAAATTGGGGTCAAGCGCGTTGGTCGGCGCATTGGCGACTGTCTGCACATTCGACAGCACCTGATCAGCGGTCGACGGAATGACCGCGCCATTGACGTTGGTCAGGATAGCCGCACCTTGTCCCTGCGTAATCGTTCCCTGCGCCGCAGCGAAGGTGCCATTGTTGAGCTGACGGATGTCGATCATGCTCGTCAGAATGCCGGTGTTCGAGAAGCTGTTCGACACATATACGTCGGGTGCACCGCCTGAGAATATGCCGACACCGCCACGCACGGTCAGCCGACGAACGGGTGTCCAGTCAAAGCCGATACGCGGCTGCGCCACACCACGACCGTTGATGTAAGTCGTGTTGGCAAAACCATAACGATTAACGAAGTTGGGATTGAGCGCCGGGCGGCTGTTTCCGCCGAAAACGTCATAACGGATGCCGTAGCTCAGGTTAAACGTCTCAGCTACCCGCCAATTGTCCTGAATGCCGAAGGTGTAGGCATCATATTCAAACTGTGCTGCTGCGTCATTTTCATTGAGTGTGACTGCATTCTGATAACGCAGACGCTGGGCATTGCCCGCCTGGAAATCGGCGATCGAGTCGAAATAATAATCGCCCGCGCTACGTTGCAGGAACTGGTTGAAAATCTTGGTATGCTGATATTCGGCGATCAGTTTGACGTCATGATCGTTGAGCGTCAGGCGCGGCGCCACCGCGAAACCATAGGTTTGCGAATTAAGCGCGTTTGACTGGCGCGAAATATCGGGCCCGAAGGAGACGACGGGCCTCATCGAAGAGCACACCGTCGAAAGATTAATTCCCGTGCCCGCCGAGGCAGCACGATCTGAGGTTGGGTCGGTACAAACTTGAAATTGCGCGAATCCACGACCCAACAACGGATCCTGTCCGCGCTTATAATCCTTGTAGAAACCACGAATTTCGGTCGAGAAACTGTCTGACCATTCCGAATTGAGCTGGGCGATGCCGGTATAAAGGCGGTTGGTTGCCTTATAGCCGTTTGATGCAAGGCCAAGACTCGGAGTCGCGGTATTGGTGCTGGCATTCTGGTTGATGTTAAGCGAATCCTTGGTGTAGGTTCCGGTGATCGAAAAACGCTGCGTGTCGGAGAGGTTGGCGTCGATCTTGGCGACCAATCGGTCATCCTTGTCGCCATCGGTGTTAAGGACGCCGCCAGTCGCATAATTGTAGCGTGTCTGGGCGATCTGTTGAATTTGCGTAATCGTCGCGGTCGTCAGATTGGGGATGGGTGAACCGGCATTATTGTCGATCGGGCCTTCGGGGATCGGCGTCCCTGCGCGAACCCGTTCACCGGCAATCATGAAGAACAGCTTGTCCTTGATGATCGGGCCGGCAATTTGCAGGCCATAATCTTCGCTCTTGAACTTGGGATTGCGAATCCGCGCGCCATTGATCGAATCGCCGCGCAGTTTGTCCGAGTTATACGTGTAAAAACCGGTGCCCTCAAATTCGTTGGTACCTGATTTGAGCACGACGTTTATGGCACCGCCCTGAAAATTGCCTTCGCTCACATCATAAGGCGCAATTTTGACCTGAAACTGGCCAATCGCGTCAAGCGGAACGGGGCCACGACGGCTTGGCAGGCCATCAGGGTTGAGACCGAAATTGTCGGAGATGCCGACGCCGTCAACCGAGAAGCGGTTGAAGCGCGGATTTTGTCCCGCGAACGAAACCGCGCGAGAATTGGTCGGGTCAATCGTGGCGAAGGGATCGCGGCGCGAAAGATCACGAACGTCGCGGTTGAGGCTTGCAACATTCAAGATCGCGTCGGCGGTCAGAACCGTACTTGGACCTTGCGAAATGGTGCCTGCGCCTTGAACTTTTGATGCTGTCACGACGATTTCATCGCCGGTCGTAGCGAGTTCAAGCGGCAGTGCATAAGGGGTGCCGATCTGCGTCAAAATATCCGTCACACTATATGAGGCGTATCCGTCTGCAGTTACTTCAACGGTGAACGGGCCGCCGACGCGTAAACCATTGACAACGAAGTTGCCCGACTCCGAAGACGTCACAGTATTGACTGTGCCGCTCGGTACATGGGTGACTTTGATCGTTGCGCCTGCAACGGGCGATCCGCCCGATGATACGACACCGCGCATTGATGACGTTGTTTCTTGTGCATAAGCTGCAACTGGCGCTACGAGCGCGGCGACCGCTGCGCCTGCATATAGATAATTTCTCATTGTAAAAACCCCTTAACAGGCGAATCAGAATCTTCTGGCTGACCGCATTCCCTTTCTCGCCCATATATTGCGGCTTTGTGACACGCGAGTCGGATTTGGGAGATATCCACAGCTTGCTCATTGTGCGTTGCAAAATAGCAACGGTCTTTGCCTGATTAGGTGCGTCAATTTGCTCATGCGGGGTTGAGCAATAATATTACAAGGCGCATTAAGGGGCATACAACAATGCCGTATGAACGTGCGGCGCACCATTGCAGGCAGAGCAAAGATATGACCGTGACCAAAAAACCGCACAACACGGTGCACATTACAAAGATCGCCAAAGCGCTGGCGACCGACAGTCTCCCCGGAGAGCTTCACGATTTCGGCCCCAAAGCACGCAGTGCGGCGGCTGAATTTGTGCTTGGTGCCTTGCAACAGCGCAAACCGGGCAAGAGCAGTATTGTGATCGATACACTCGTCAACGAGAGCGGTCAGCGGCAGATGCGACTTGCTGTTATCAACGCCGACATGCCCTTTTTGGTTGATTCCGTTGCTGCGGTTATCGCGTCGCACGGGATTGTTGTTGACCGGCTCCTTCATCCGATCATAGCCATTGTCCGCGATGCGGGCGGAGCGCTCGTCGAGCTTGTCCCGCCCGATTCAGAGGGGAGCAAGCCTGAGTCGATTATTTATATCGAGACCGAACGGGCTGATGCCAAAACCCGTGCGGAAATTCGCGAGATGATTGATGCTAACCTGATCGATGTACGCCACGCGGTGACTGACTGGGAAAAGCTAACCAAAGCCATGAAGGCAGAGGCCGCTGGGGTGGCGGATCCGAGCGATGGGGCCCTCCTCAATTGGTTTGTGGGGAACCGTTTCACTTTGCTCGGCCATGTCGAATTTGGTGAGGACGGCGCGGCTGAAAATGCGCAGGGCATTGGCCGAACACAGGCTGAATATCTGCTATCAAATGCCGCGAGGGCGCGGGCAATGGAATGGTTCCGCGCCGGGAACAGCGCGATGCTGGTCGTAAAGTCCAACCTGCTCTCACCTGTACACCGCAGGGTTCCGCTTGATCTGGTCATCGCCCCGCGCCGTGACGGGGGCAAAGTAACCGGACTATCGATTCATGCCGGGCTTTGGACAAGTGCCGCACTTGGCACGCCGCCGCAGGATGTCCCTTATTTGCGCGACCGTCTGACCGCGCTTCAGACCAAATATAAGTTTGATCCGTCAGGCCATGCAGGCAAGGCGCTTGGCCACGCGCTGGCGACATTGCCGCGCGATATTATGATTAGTGTCAGCGCCGATGATCTTGAAACGCTTACACTCACGGCAATGTCAATCGCTGATCGGCCACGCCCCAAACTTGAGTTGGTCAGCGCGCCGCTTGACCGGCACCTGTTCGGTTTCGTTTGGCTTCCGCGAGATGAGCTGACTACGGCGCGGCGGGTCGCGATTGGCGACATGCTTGCAACGGCGGCTTCGGCGCGCTTGCTCAATTGGTCAATCGAGCTTGGTGACGGTGAGGTGGCATTACTGCGTTACACACTTGATCTGCGCGAAGGCGGAACAATTCCAGCAACAGCGCCGCTCAATCAAAGGATTGAAGGGATGGTGCGTGGCTGGCAACCAGCGGTGGAATCAAGCCTGACAAATATCGGGGATCGCGGGCAGGCAGCGCGGCTTGCGCTGCGCTATGCCGGCGCATTCCCGATGGGGTATCGCACTGGGGCCGGCCCTGACGAAGCCGCGCTTGATATTGTCGGGCTTCACAGTCTTTCAAGCGAAACCAGTCGAAGCGTTCGTTTTTACCGTAATCCCGGCGATGCGTCGGCAATGCTTAGGATGAAGCTATATAGCCTAGGTGCAATCGCGCTGTCCGACGCTGTGCCTGCTCTTGAAAATTTCGGCTTCCGCGTGATGGAGGAGCTCTCAACACCCGTCGGTGGTGGCGCGCTCGGCCATATCCAGAAATTTGTTCTTGAAGCGCCTATCGGCAGCAACGCTGCGACAATCGCCGCTGCGCCAGCTACGATCCAGCGCGCCATCGCGCGGGTGCTTGAAGGCCTTGCCGAGGATGATCGCTTCAACCAACTGGTGGTTGAGCTTGGTTTTGATCTTGGTGAGGTGACGCTATTCCGAGCGCTGTTCCGTTATCTGCGCCAAACCGGACTTGCTTATGGGCTTGTTACTGTTGTTGACGCGCTGCGTGGTGCGCCGACAGTTGCCCACGCGATTATCGGCCTCTTCAACGCGCATCACAATCCGGCGCAGAAAAAGGCGAGGGCGAAAGCCGCCGATGATGCCGATCAGGCAATCGCGCGTGGCCTGGCAAACGTCAAAGGGATTGATGAAGATCGTATCCTCCGCCTCTACCGTGCGGTTGTAAAGGCAACGCTGCGCACCAATGCATTTGCGCCTGCCGCACGCGAAGCGCTGGCATTCAAGATTGATAGTGCGCTCGTTCCCGGCCTGCCTGCACCAAAGCCGTGGCGCGAAATTTTCGTTTATAGCCCGCGCGTTGAAGGTATCCACTTGCGCGCTGGACCCATCGCGCGTGGCGGCCTGCGTTGGTCAGACCGGCGCGACGATTTTCGCACCGAAATCCTTGGGCTGATGAAGGCGCAGCGTGTGAAAAATGCCGTGATTGTGCCAACTGGAGCAAAGGGCGGCTTCTATCCCAAGGCATTGCCAACTCCGGCCAACCGCGAGGCGTGGTTGGCAGAAGGCACCGAATGCTACCGCATTTTTATTCGCACTTTGCTCTCGGTTACTGACAATATCGTTGAGGGCAAAGTCGTTCATCCGGATGCTGTTGTCATCCATGATGGCGAAGACCCTTATTTCGTGGTGGCCGCTGATAAAGGCACGGCGACATTTTCCGATGTAGCCAACGCCATCGCGCTTGAACGCGGCTTTTGGCTGGGTGATGCGTTCGCAAGCGGCGGCTCGGTTGGTTATGACCATAAGGCCATGGGGATTACTGCCAAAGGCGCGTGGGTTTCGGTGCAGCGTCACTTTGCTGAAAGCGGGGTTGACGTTCAGAAGGACGAGGTTCGCGTCGTCGGCTGCGGCGATATGTCTGGCGATGTATTCGGCAACGGTATGCTGCTCTCGAAATCACTCAAGGTGGTTGCGGCCTTTGATCACCGCCATATTTTCTTCGATCCTGATCCTGACCCAGCCAAAAGCTGGAAAGAACGCGCGCGCATGTTCAAGCTACCGCGTTCAAGCTGGGAAGATTATGACAAGGCGCTTATTTCAAAGGGCGGTGGCGTTTTCGCGCGCAGTGCCAAATCAATTCCGCTGTCAAAGCAAGTACGCGCGATCCTTGATGTGACTGAGGCGGCGATGGAGCCATCGGCGCTGATCGCGGCCATCCTCAAAAGCCCGGCTGATCTCATCTGGTTTGGTGGCATTGGCACTTATGTAAAGGCTAAGAGTGAGAGCAACGGCGAAGTTGGTGACCGTGCCAATGACGCGCACCGGATCAATGCTGATGAGCTGCGCGCCAAGGTCATTGGAGAAGGCGCAAACCTCGGTGTGACGCAGGCCGCACGGATTGATTTCGCGCTACGCGGCGGCCGGGTGAATACTGACTTTATTGACAATTCGGCAGGCGTTGATTGCTCGGATAATGAGGTCAACATCAAGATCGCGCTTGGTGCTGAGATTGCGCGCGGCGCGCTTACGATGCCCAATCGCGACAAGTTGCTGGCGAGCATGACCAGCGATGTCGGCGCGCTAGTGCTAGAGGATAACCGCCTCCAGACGCTTGCGCTCTCAATTGCAGAACGTGGGGGGGCGGCTGCGCTGCCTTTGCTTACGCGCTTGATCGAGATTTTTGAAGCCGAAGGGCGGCTTGACCGCGCGGTTGAGGGGCTTGCGAGCAATGATGAATTGCTCCGCCGCGCGCAAAGCGGACAGGGGCTAACCCGGCCTGAACTTGCGGTGTTGTTGGCGACAGCAAAGCTTTGGCTGCAAGACGCGATTGAGGGTGTCGATACCAGTGACGATGCGATCCTTGCGGCGGGGCTGAGCGCTGCTTTTCCGACTGCGATGCAGAAAAATCATGCGCAGGCGATTGAGACGCATCAGCTCCGAAGCCAGATCATCGCGACCAAACTTGCCAACCGGATGGTCAACCGAATGGGGCTCATTCACCCGCTTGAACTGGCTGAGGAAGAGGGCGTTACGCTTGGTGAAGTTGCGCTGGCATTTGTCGCGGCGGAAGCTTTGCACGCTGCGCCTGCAATCTGGAAAAGCATTGAAAATGCTGATGTTGAGGAATCCGCGCGGCTGATGTTGTTTGATCAGCTTGCGATTGAACTGCGTGTGCAAATGGCTGATCTCCTGCGCAACGGCTGGACAGGGATGAAGCCCAGCGAAGTAGTGGCAGCGCTGGTACCGGGAATGAAGCGCGTGAGTGCCGAGGTTGATGCGTTGTTACTCGGTGAAACCCGCCGCCACAACGAAGGCTTTGCGGTGCGGCTCGCCGAGGCGGGTGTACCCAAGGCAATTATCGGCGCAGTGGTTGGGATCGCGAAACTTGATGGCGCGATTGGTGTTGTCACGCTCGCCAAACGGATAAAGGTCGATGAACTTGCGCTTGCCCGTGCCTTCACGCTGATCGGCGCAGAACTTGGGCTTGATTGGGCACAAGGGGCTGCAATGCAACTGACCCCAAGCGATCCTTGGGAGCGTTTGCTCGCGGCTGGCCTCGCGCGCGATTTTCAGACGATGCGGCTGGATTTCCTTGCCAAAATTGCGGATAAAAACCCTGAAAAAGCCGTGCTGCACTGGCTTGATGTCAAAGGCCCGGCGGTCACGCGCTTCCGCGATATGACGAACCGCGCGCACCACGCCGCGCTCCCCTCGACCGCGATGCTCGCCCAGATCGCAGGACAAGCGCGGCAATTGCTGGCTTAGATTGCGCCCTGATTGTTTAGCCAGACGCTGATCCGTCGGGCAATCGCGGTGAAGCTTGCGGCAACCGGCCCTTCGCCAGCGGCTGGCGGATTGCCGTCATCTGACGCCAATCGGATCGCGACGTCGAGCGGCACGCGACCCAGAAAGGGCAGCCCCATTTCGGCGGCCGCAGCTTCTGCTCCACCATGGCCAAACGGCTCTGATACATCGCCGCATTTAGGGCAGGCATAGCCCGCCATATTCTCGATCATGCCGATAATGGGCACGGTCGACTGGTTGAACAGATCAATCGCGCGCGCGGCATCAATCAGCGCCAAATCCTGCGGGGTTGATACGATTATAGCGCCTGCGGGTTTTTGCTTGCTCATCATCGATATTTGAACGTCACCAGTGCCCGGTGGCAGATCGACGATGATGATTTCGCATTCACCCCAATCCGCATCGATTAGCTGGCCCAGTGCATTGCCTGCCATTGGCCCGCGCCATGCAATGGCTTGCCCAGGTTTCACCAGATGGCCCATCGAGAGCATCGGGACGCCAAAGCGGGTTGGCACTGGCTCAAGCTGCTTGTCCTTTGCTGTGGGTCGCGCACCTTCGCTATCCATCAGGCGTGGCTGCGATGGCCCATAAATATCGGCATCAATTAACCCGACTTTGTGGCCAAGCCGCGCGAGTGCAACCGCGAGATTGGCCGAAAGCGTCGATTTACCCACTCCACCCTTTCCACTGCCGACGGCGATAAGGCGGCGGCCGACTTTCTCTGCGGTCATCGCAATGCGGATGTCGGTGATATCAGGCAGCGCCTCGATAGCCGCGCGAACGCCCTTTTCCAGACCATCACGCTGCGCCACCGAAAGCCCGGTAACGTCAAGGATCAGGCTGGCCCGGCCTTCGGAAAGGCGCGGTGCGCTGATTCGTTTGGAACTGATCAGCCCGCCTTTGCCAAGCGGATCATCAATGCGTTCGAGAGCGTCAGTGAGTAAGGTAATTTCAGTCATTCGCCTGCTTTACGCAGAGATTCTAAACCTGCCACTGTTTTTCACAAATCATACTCCCTATATCGCAACATATGAAAGAAAAAGCTGGATGGTTTGTGCGCGCTGGCGTGCTTTTTAACGAAGGCGGCCCATGGGGCGGCAAGGGCAATGGCGGCGGTTCGGGTGGTGGCTCCGGCGGCGGTTCCGGTGGAGGCGGCCCCCGCAATCCTTGGAATCTGCCCCCCGGCGGCAAACCGCGCGGCCCGCGCGGAAATTCTGCCGTAGATGAACTGTCACAGCGCTTGCGCGATCAGTTTGGCGGAAATTTTCCGGGCGGTAACAGCGGGTCGCTTATCCGTTACGGGATTGTCGCTTTCGTTCTTCTCTGGGTATTGCTTACAAGCTTTCACAGGATCGGCCCGCAGCAAGAGGGTGTTATCACTCGCTTTGGCAAATATGCGGGCAAGCTCCAGCCGGGAATCGGTATGACATTGCCCACGCCAATTGATTCGGTGGAAAAGGTTGATGTTCAGGAAATCAGGACAATCAACATCCCTGAAGGTGCAGCCGAAAACCTGATTCTTACGGGTGATCAAAATATTGTTGACCTCGCCTATTCGGTGCGCTGGGGTGTCCGTTTTTCGGAATTTTATCTGTTTCAGATGGCGATGCCCGAAGAAACGATCAAAGAAGTTGCCGAAAGCGCGATGCGTGAAGTGATGGGCACGGTGACGCTTGCGGATGCGTTTGGCCCGCGCCGTAGCGAGATTGAACAGCAGGTCGCGCTGCGGATGCAGCAACTTCTGGATGATTATAAGTCTGGCATCAGGATCAGGGGTGTTGCCATTAAGAAGGCCGATCCGCCTGCCGTTGTTAATGATGTCTTCAAATCGGTGACGGCCGCGCAACAAGCCAAGCAAGGCAACATCAATAACGCAAACACCTATGCACAACAGATTCTTGCACGCGCTCAGGGTGATGCAGCGTCATTTGACAAGATGTATGAACAGTATCGGCTTGCACCCGAAGTGACCCGCAGACGTATGTATTATGAAACGATGGAGGCGGTTCTGTCGAACACCGATAAAACGATTGTCGAGCCGAACGGCGTGGTGCCCTATTTGCCGCTTGGTCAGAACCGTGCCCGCGTGACAGTTGAGGAGCCGGTGAAATGATCAGTGCTACAAACCCGATCAAGCTTTTGATTGCAGCCTTTGTTCTGCTTGTCTTGCTTGTCAGCACTATCTCTATTGTGCCTGAAACGCGGCAGGGGATTGTCCTTCGTCTTGGCAAAGCAGACCGGATTATCAACGGTTATAGTGCCAAAGAGGCCTACGGTGCGACTGGTGCCGGTCTTGTCGCACGTATCCCGTTCATTGAAAATATTGTCTGGATCGACAAGCGCATTCTCGACGTTGATATGGAACCACAGCAGGTGCTTTCGACTGACCAGTTGCGGCTGAATGTTGATGCCTATGCGCGTTACCGGATTGTCGATCCGCTCCGCATGTACACAACCGCGCGGACGGTTGAAAATGTCTCCGACGCGCTGCGCCCGATCCTTGGTTCTGCCCTACGGAACGAATTGGGTAAGCGGACTTTTGCAACCTTACTTAGCCCCGAACGGGGTCAGGTGATGGATAATGTTCAAGTGGGCCTTGCGAAGATCGCGCGCCAATACGGAGCTGAAATTGTCGATGTGCGGATCAAGCGTGCCGACCTTCCTACCGGTACCCCGCTTGAAAGTGCTTATGACAGAATGCGAACGGCGCGAACGCAGGAGGCGCTAACGATTGAAGCGGATGGCCTGCGTCAGGCACAGATTATCAGGGCCGAAGCCGATGCAAAGGCGGCGCAAACCTATGCCGCCGCCTTTGGCAAAGACCCGCAATTTTATGATTTCTATCGGGCAATGCAGTCATACCGACAGACCTTTACCGCGAAGACCAACGGATCAACCAATGTGATCCTTTCACCAGATAATGATTATCTTCGTCAATTTAGGGGCGGAAAATAAGAGGGCGTTCAATATGTGTTAAGCCGAGAGCTTTCACTAATGTGAATGAAATCACCGGCCAGGCTTGGCCATAGATATGGAGAATATGTCCGTGCGTTACGCTTATGCTCTTACCGCAGCGCTCCTTCTGGGTGGCACCGCCGCAACATTTGCGTTGCAATCTCCCGGAACCGCTCAAATCGCCCAGAATGAACCGGGCACGATTGCTTTAGCCGGTGCGCCGCGTCCGGGTGCACCGATGAGCTTTGCTGATCTTGCTGCGCGTTTGCAGCCCGCTGTAGTCAATATTTCAACCACGCAGCGTGTTACGCTTAATCGTAGCGGCAACCCCTTTGCCGGAACGCCGTTTGGCGATTTGTTCGGCGGTGAAAATGCGGGGCCAAATGGCGGTGCCCCGGTCACTCGTGAGGGCCAGTCGCTTGGCTCGGGTTTCATTATTTCGGCTGATGGTTACATTGTTACCAACAACCATGTGGTTTCGGGTGAACCCGGATCAAATGCTGAAGTCAGCGCCATCACAGTGATCATGCCGGATCGTACCGAATTTAAGGCAAAGCTGGTCGGCCGTGATCCAACCTCGGATCTTGCTGTGCTTAAGATTGAGGCCAACAATCTCCCTTATGTCAAATTCGGTGATTCGACCCGCACGCGTGTGGGTGATTGGATTGTGGCGATTGGCAATCCTTTTGGCCTCGGGGGCACGGTGACTGCCGGAATCGTTTCTGCGCTGCACCGCGTGACGGGACAGGGCGGCGCGAATGACCGCTATATCCAGACCGATGCTTCGATCAATCGGGGCAATTCGGGCGGCCCGATGTTTGATATGAATGGCAATGTTATCGGTATCAACACGCTGATTTTCTCACCGACCGGTGGCAACGTAGGCATTGGCTTTGCCATCCCTGCCGAAGAAGCGTTTCCGATCATTCAGACGCTTAAAGGCGGTGCGAAGGTTAAGCGCGGTTACCTCGGCGTCGGCATCCAGCCACTTGATGAAGGCATTGCGGATTCGCTTGGCCTCCCCAAGAATAACGGCGAACTCATCAGCCGCGTTGAACCCGGCGAAGCGGCGGCTAAGGCTGGCATCAAACAGGGTGATATCATCGTCAAGGTCAACGGCCGAGCTGTAACGCCGGATACGACATTATCGTTCCTTGTTGCCAATCTGTCGATTGGATCACGTGTGCCAATCGAGTTTATTCGTGAAGGTAAGCGCCAGTCGACCACGGTTGTGCTCGGTGAACGGCCTTCGGATGAGCAGCTTGCGAGCCTTAACAATTCCGATGAGCAGGAGTTCGCGCCTAACGATGAAAAAGCTAGCGCTCTTGCCGCACGGGAATCGCTAGGGATTGCGGTTCAGCCACTGACGGCACAAATCTCGCGTCAGCTCGGTTATGCCTCCGATGTCAAAGGGCTGGTTGTTGTCAATGTTGATCAGTCAAGTGATGCGGCCGCGAAAGGCCTTCAACCACGCGACGTGATTATTTCGATCAATTATAAGCCGGTATCAACGCAGGCAGATATTGCAGCGGCGGCTGCATCGGCTAAGTCGGCTGGGCGTTCAAACGTGCTGCTGTATGTCCAGCGACGCGGCATCCCACCCCGGTATGTCGCGGTGAAGTTGCGCCAAGGCTAAACATTCGTCGCTAAACCGGCGTTGTCATTTCTGCCGTTGCCGCTAGACACAGCGGCAACGGCATTTTTGTATCTGGGAGGTTGTAATGGCGGATGACGGTTTGTTTATTGGGGTTGGCGGCGGCACGCGACAGATACTCAATCTCAAGCGCGCCAACCGGCACGGATTGATTGCCGGCGCAACCGGCACCGGTAAAACCGTTACTCTCCAAGGCATAGTTGAAGGCTTTTCGGCGATTGGCGTGCCGAGTTTCGTCGCTGACGTGAAGGGCGATTTATCGGGCATGGCCATGGCGGGTTCACCGCAAACCAAAACCCATGAAATTTTCGCCGCGCGCGCGAAAGAAATTGGTCAGGATGACTGGGCCTACCGCGACAATCCCGTTCAATTTTGGGATTTGTTCGGCGAACAGGGTCACCCGATCCGTACCACCGTTTCCGAAATGGGGCCGCTGCTGCTTGCACGGCTGATGGATTTGAATGAGGTTCAGGAAGGCGTTCTCACCATCGCTTTCCATGTGGCGGATAAAGACGGGTTACTGCTGCTCGATCTTGATGATCTTCAGGCCATGCTCGTCAACTGTGCCGAACGCGCCGATGAACTAACCACCACTTATGGTAATATCAGCAAGCAAAGCGTCGGCACCATCCAGAGGTCGCTGCTCCAGTTGCGCAGTCAGGGCGGCGATCATTTCTTTGGTGAACCGGCGCTTGATCTTGAAGATTTTATGGTATGTGATGATGGCGGGCGCGGGATTATCAACATCCTTGCCGCCGATAAACTGATGCAAAGCCCCAAGCTGTATTCGACCTTCCTGCTATGGATGCTCTCCGAACTGTTTGAAACGCTGCCCGAGGTTGGAGACCCTGAAAAGCCCAAAATGTGCTTCTTCTTTGATGAGGCGCATTTGCTGTTCAACGATGCACCCAAGGCGCTGCTTGAAAAGATTGAGCAAGTTGTCCGCCTGATCCGCTCAAAAGGCGTTGGCGTCTATTTCATCACGCAAAACCCGATCGATATTCCGGATACGGTTGCCGCGCAGCTTAGCAATCGGGTGCAGCACGCGCTGCGCGCGTTTACCCCGCGTGATCAGCAAGCGGTAAAGTCAGCAGCACAGACGTTTCGCGCGAATCCCGGCGTTGACGTTGAAACTGCGATTACCGAACTGCGGGTGGGCGAGGCATTGGTCTCGCTGCTCCAAGCCGATGGTTCGCCAACACCGGTTGAGCGCACATTGATCAAGGCGCCGGCCTCACGCGTTGGGCCGATCACGCCCCAAGAGCGCGCGGTAATGATTTCAACCGATGCGATTGGCGATAAATATGATGTGCTGATTGACCGTGATTCTGCCGAGGAAATCTTGCAGAAAAAGGGTAGCGAAGCCGCTGCCGCTGCCGCTGAAGCCGATGCGCAAGAAGATGCGGCCAAGCTCGCGGCACAGCAGGCCAAGGAACAGGCAAAACTTGATGTGGCTGCGGCCAAGGAGCAGGCGCGGCTTGATGCAGCAGCGGCAAAGGAGGCTGCGCGTCAGGCAAAAGAAGATGCCAAGCCTGGTCTTGCGGAAAAAATGGTTGCACGCGCGGCAACATCGGCGGCATCGTCGGTTGGTCGTGCGCTCGTGGGTGGGCGCGGCGGCGGCATCGCTGGTCAGCTCGTGCGCGGGCTACTTGGCGGGCTGTTTAGGGGACGTTGAGCATGCCTCCCATCTTACCTCGCGAAATCGCAGCTGCGCTTGTTGAGGCCAAATCCTATAGCGAGTGGGATAGGCTGCACCACCACTTCGCCTGGGCGCGGGCAAATATGCCGCTTGGTGTCGCAGAAAATCCGGAATTTGATCCTTTTTGGGCCGTTACGCGCCACGCCGATATCCTTGAGGTCAGTCGCAATAATGTGCGCTTTGCCAATGGCATTCGCCAAACCACCCTGGCTGATAAGGCGGGCGTCGCCCTGGCAGCCGAAGCGTCTCCCAAGGGCGATGGCCATTTGATCCGCTCGCTCGTTCAAATGGATGCGCCGGATCATATGAAATACCGGCTTTTGACGCAAAGCTGGTTTATGCCCAAAAACCTCAAAACGATTGAGGCCCGCATCCGTGAAATCGCCCGCGACAGTGTTGAGGCGATGCTCGCGATGAGCGACGAAAATGGAAAAGGTGAATGCGATTTCGCCAAGGATGTCGCGGCGATGTATCCGCTGCGCGTGATCATGAATATTCTTGGTGTCCCGCCTGAGGATGAGCCGCGTATGCTGATGCTGACGCAGCAACTGTTCGGCCCAACCGACCCTGAAATTAATCGCACGCGATCCGAAATCACCGATTCGGCGCACGCCATCCAAATGCTGCAATATGTGATTGCCGATTTTGAGGCTTATTTTGCCAAGATTACGGCCGATCGACGCATCAATCCAAAGGATGATATCGCAACGATCATCGCGACGAGTACGGTGCATGGAGAGCCAATCCCCGATTTTGAGGCCAATGGCTATTATATGATCGTCGCGACTGCGGGGCATGACACGACTTCGGCCTCGACTTGCGGCGCAATTATGGAACTGGCGAAAAACCCTGCACTCTTTGAGCGTTACTGCCAGCCCGACGCCAATTTTGCCGGCTTGATTGAGGAAGCTATCCGCTGGACAACGCCGGTGCAGCATTTCATGCGCTCAGCAACGGAAGACTGCGAACTTGGCGGTCAGAAGATTAGCGAAGGTGACTGGCTTATGCTCTGCTATGCCAGTGGCAACCGCGATGAGACCGTGTTTGAAGATCCCTTCACCTTCAACCCTGATCGCACGCCCAATAATCAGATCGCGTTCGGTTATGGTGGCCATGTTTGCTTGGGGCAGCATCTTGCGCGGTTGGAGATGCGGATATTTATGGAAGAACTGTTGCCCTGCTTATCGTCGCTTGAATTGGCTGGCGATCCTGCGCGTGTGGAATCAGTCTTTGTTGGTGGGCTCAAACGCTTGCCAATCCGCTTCACAGTCGCATAATTCTGGGGTCACGCCACACGCCGTCGGCCAGAAATGGGGCGGAGGTCGCTTAGCTCCTCTGACGGCACAGCTTTGCTGAACAGAAAGCCTTGGACTTCGGTGCATCCCTCAAGGCGCAGTGCTTCAAGTTGAGACTGGCGCTCAACCCCTTCGGCGGTCGTTGTCATGCCTAGGTTGTTGGCGAGTGAAACGATCGAGCGGACGATTGCGCGGCAATCCTCACGACTGTCAATTTCGTTGATGAAGCAGCGGTCAATCTTGATCTTGTGGAACGGGAAGCTCCGTAGATAATTGAGCGATGAAAAACCTGTGCCGAAATCATCAAGGGCAATCCGGATGCCAATCGCGCTGAGCTTATGAAGTATGGCGATGTTGGCGTCGCTATCGTTCATCAGCACGGATTCTGTAATCTCAAGTTCGAGCCGGTGCGCGGCAACCCCGCTTTGCGCAAGCGCATGAATGATCGTCGGTAGCAGGTTGGTGCTGCGCATTTGTGCTGGTGACAGGTTCACGGCAACACCGAGATGATCAGGCCATGCAGACGCTTCTTGAAGCGCGCGGCGAATCACCCATTCTCCAATCTTGATTACCATGCCGGTTTCTTCGGCAATTGGAATGAAATCGCTTGGCATCACTGTACCGCGTGCGTGATGCTCCCAACGGACAAGGGCTTCAAATCCGCTTGGTTCGCCGCTATTCAGGTTGATAATCGGTTGGTAGTGAAGCCGCATCTCATCGCGGCCGAGCGCGGTGCGGAGATCAAGCTCCAACTCGCGGCGTATTTCAGCGAGGCTGCCCATCCCGTTTTCGAACCTGACAAACCGCCCGCGCCCTTGCGCCTTTGCTGCATATAATGCCAGATCGGCATTTTTGAGCAATTGTTCAGGCGTGTTACCATGATCAGGTGAATAGGCGATGCCTATGCTTGCCCCGGTTGACACTTCATAGCCATCGATCAGGAATGGCAGGCCGATTGCCTCGATAACGCGACTGGCAAATTGATCGATCACGCTCAGGTTTTCACCATCCACAAGGATGGCAAATTCATCACCGCCCAGCCGTGCAATCAGATCACCCGTGCGCGCGCAGGCCTGAAGTCGCAGTGCAACCGCATTGAGCAACTTATCCCCGATTGGGTGGCCAAGCGTATCATTGACCGACTTGAAATGATCGAGGTCGAGGTACATCAGCCCCGCACCGCCTTCATCCGCGTTTAGGGCGCGATTGAGGCTTTCGTTAAACAGGAACCGATTGGGTAAGTGCGTCAGGCTATCATAGTGAGCCATATACCGCACTTTTTCCTCGGCGAGGCGCTGTGCGGTTACATCAGTAACAACACCTCTGACACCCCCTTGAATTCCGCAATTTGGGCGTGCTGTTATTGACCACCACCGCTGTTCCTGCCCGACATGGAGCGAAACAAAATGGTCACGAAAAGCTTCTTTTGCGGCGATCAGGCGTGCGAATTCGACCGCTTGCATATCGTAATCGAGCAGATCAATAAACTGTAGATCTTTTAATGTTTCGCGCGGTCGTGCCGTCGCGGCAGCCAGCCGGTCGCATGGCTCTTGGATAAGGCCAAGATCGCTGATTTTGATAAGCCAGTCGGAGCCTTGCTGCTCATATTCATTTAGCAACAGGCTGATCGTTTCGGTCGAGTCTGCCAGTGCTCGCTCGCGTTCTTTGCCTTCAACGAAATTTGCGGCTGCACGTTTGATCGCTCCGAACAGTACGACACAATAGCATCCAAGTAATATGCAAGCCGCGTAAGATGCCGGTGTGCCAATGGCAACCAACGCAAAAAGACTGCCAATGGCGCATAGGCCAACAAATATTTGCGCGGGTCGTTCAACCGTACGGAAGGAAATCGTACCTGCCCCCATCATACCCGAACCGATTATCCCGATAAGCAGTTGCTGTTCATGGGTTAGGCTGACGATCGGCCAGCCAATTGCAAAAGCCCACCAGCAGCCAAGCAGCCAAGTGTTCCATTCGATATGGCGATAAATCGTCGGCAAATCGGCATTGCGGCTTCCAAAGGTGGAAGGCACTTTGGCGTTGCACCATAATCGGTGCGCGACCAGCCCCAATATTGCGACAAAGCCCAATAAGAGAATCCAGAGATCGAGAGCATGGACAAAAACAAAGCCTAGAACGGCGGCGTTGATCACATTGGCTACGACTGATGCGCGGGCACCTTTGGCATGATCAAAAAGCTGATGATACAATATCCAGTCATCACCAGATTTGTTTCCCCGATCAATATGGGCATCAGGCATCGCTGCTGTTACAATGGTATCTTGTGGCCTCATCACATTATGTTCTACGCCAAAAATTGTCTAAGAAGCGTTACCAATGATCAATCAAAAGAGTCGATGGGGAGGCGCTGATTGATATTATCTTCCAAGGTGTTGAATATAAATGGATTTCTTGATTACTTCGGGCGGTGACGCAGCTACTCATCGCCGTTGATATCGGGCTCTCGGCGCTATTTCATGAGCGCGGGGTTGCGCTTGCTGCAAATTTCGCTGGTTCGATCAAGGGCGAATGTGCCGATGGCAGCCGTTGTCGTAGCAAGAAAAGCGCAGGCACCACATGGCAGTTAACACTCAATTCACATGACAAGTGGCTAAAATCCAGTGCATATATTGGGTAAGATCATCATCCGGAGTGTATTTGATGAAGAGAATAGCGTTTGTTGCCCTGCTTCTCACCGCGACCCCGCTTTATGCGGCGAGCGACGCCCCGTTTGTGATCGCCGAAAGCGGTAAGTCATTTTACCGGCTTGATGATGCCGTCAAATCTGTCGGCGATGGTGATGCGACAATCACCATCGCGCCCGGCACCTATCCTGACTGCGCAATTCAAACCGGCGGCAACATCACCTTCCGTGCGGAAGTCGCTGGTCGTTCGGTATTTGACGGTGGCATTTGTGAAGGGAAGGCAGCGCTTGTGCTGCGCGGTCGTTCAGCGCGCGTTGAGGGGCTGGTGTTTCAGAATATGCGCGTGCCCGAAGGCAATGGTGCCGGCATCCGGCTTGAACAGGGCGATCTCCTCGTCACCAACGCGATGTTCCGCAATTCGGAGCAAGGCATACTTTCCGCACCCGACCCTACCTCACAAGTGACGATTGATCGCTCAACCTTTTCAGGGCTTGGCCGCTGTGACCGTGATTTGGCCTGTGCCCATTCGATTTATATTGGCGATTATGGCGCGCTCACCGTCACCCGCAGTCGCTTTGAGCGCGGGCGCGGCGGACACTATGTCAAAAGCAATTCGGGCCGCGTGTCGATCAGCGATTCAAGCTTTGATGACACCCAAGGATCGGCGACCAATTATATGATCGACCTGCCCTCGGGTGCGGTTGGCACGATCACGCGCAATGTGTTTGTGCAGGGCAAGAATAAGGAAAACTACTCGGCCTTCATCGCGGTCGCGGCCGAAGCACGGACACACCGTTCGGCAGGGCTGGTGATTACGGGCAATGATGCGAGCATCGCGCCGGGCATTGGCCGCGAGTCCGTCTTCGTCGCCAACTGGAGTCGCGAGCCGTTCAAAATCGGGCCGAACCGTTTGGGGCCGGGGTTGAAGGTTTCTGAGATACGCTGAGCCAAAGGCGCTAAGAGGGAAGAGTGAGAAAGTGGTAATTTTTAGGCGGCACTCCCTTTTCAAAAAACCGCTTAAATCTCAGAAAGTTGACACTGAATCGGTATATTCGCTTAGC
>JBBTEI010000096.1:0-43438 GCA_038042405.1 Pseudomonadota bacterium | reverse complement strand
GCAGTAATCGGCGATACGACAGTGCAGCTTTGCGGGGTCATCAAAGGCAGCGGGATGATCGCGCCAGACATGGCAACGATGCTTGGTTATATCTTCACTGACGCAGCAGTCAGCCCTGCGTTTCTGCAAGACATGCTCTCCGCCGCAAACCGATCAACCTTCAACTGCATCACAGTTGATAGCGACACCTCAACCAGCGACACAGTGCTTGCCTTTGCAACGGGTAAGGCCGGGAATGCGCGGCTTTCCAGTTTCGATGATGCCGGAGCGGAGGCCTTTGCAGCCGCCCTTCATGATGTCTGCCGCCAGCTTGCGCAGCTTGTGGTGTGTGACGGCGAAGGGGCAACGAAGTTCATCACTGTTACCGTAACTGGGGCGGTATCAGACCACAGCGCGCATAAAATCGCCATGAGCATCGCCAATTCACCACTGGTAAAAACCGCAATTGCGGGCGGCGACGCCAATTGGGGCCGCGTTGTTATGGCAGTCGGCAAAGCAGGCGAGCCCGCCGATCGCGACAAGCTATCGATCAGTTTCGGGCCGACGCTCGTGGCAAAAGACGGTCTCCTTGTGCCCGATTATGACGAAACCCCGGTTGCTGCGCACGTCCGCAGTTCCGCCGTCGATATCGGCGCAGACCTTGGCATCGGCAATGGCCGGGCGACGGTATGGACGTGCGACCTCACCCACGGCTACATCAGCATCAACGCCGATTATAGGAGCTAAACACATGGCCGACACCATTCTGCATCATTACCCAATGTCCCCATTCAGTGAGCTTTTGCGCATTGCGCTTGGTCATAAGGGCGTCGCATGGAAGTCAGTGATCATCCCCAACATGGCGCCAAAACCTGACCTGATCCCGCTCACCGGCGGATATCGCAAGACGCCCGTTCTCCAGATTGGCGCGGACATTTACTGCGACACTGCGATTGCAATTGAGGCGATTGAAGCAGCTCACCCTGTGCCAAGCTTTTTCCCGGCACCGATGGGGCGTACGGGGGCGTTCGCGACAATGTGGGCCTCGGGGCCGCTTTTTTCGCCGTCGGTGGCAACGGCAATGGCAAAGATTGCGGGCAATCTGCCACCTGAATTCTGGGCGGATCGCAAGGCGCTGTTCGGCTTTGACCCTGACCGCTTCACAGTGCTTGGCCCGCACCTGAAAAGCCAATTTGAGGCAACGCTTGCGCGTGCTGACGATGCGCTTGACGATGGCCGTGCAATCCTAGGTGGAGCGGATGCTGGTTATGCTGATTTTGCGCTTTATATAAATGTCTGGTTTCAGCGGCTGTTTAACCCGCAGGCACCTGTGCTTGACCCATTTCCAAATGTGAAATTATGGGCTGACCGGGTTGCCACAATCGGCCACGGCACATCTACCGAATTGAGTGCGCAGGACGCGCTTGCGATTGCCAAGGATGCCACGCCAGCGGTGGTGGAACTGGTGGAAGCTCACACAGGTTTCACCGCAGGTCAGTCAGTTACCGTGCGCACTGAAGATCCAGGCGCGAACCCGGTTGCGGGTAAACTTGTTCGGCTAACATCACGCGACATTGCGGTTTTGCGCGATGATCCGCAGGTTGGCACAGTCGCGGTGCATTTCCCCCGGCTTGGGCAAATTGTAACGCCCGCGTGAGTGACCCGATTACCATAGCGATTGAGACGCTACTGCGCGATGTTGCCACGCGGATTGTGATGCCCAGATTTCGCGCGCTTGCCGCCGACGACATTATCGAGAAATCGCCGGGTGAACTCGTCACCATTGCAGACCGCGAGAGTGAATTGCGGCTTGCCGAGGGCTTGAGCGGAATTCTAAGTGAAGCCCAGATCATTGGTGAGGAAGCCAGCGAGAGCGACCCAAGCATGCTCGAATCCGTCGATAATGGCCTCGTCTGGTTGATCGACCCGATTGATGGGACAAGCAATTTTACCGAAGGGAAATCACCGTTCGCGTTGATGATCGCGCTGCTGAACAACGGCGTGCGTGAGGGCGGGTGGATTTATGATCCGGTTGCCAACCGCTTTTGCCATGCGATGCGCGGCAAAGGCGCGTTTGTTGATCATATCGCAGTTACCGCGCGTGAGACGGGTGGAGTGCTTCCACTGGCTGCACTTGCCACTGGCTTCATGACGCCCGAGAAACGCGCTGATGTTGCAGCACGCGCGGCGGGAAAGCTTTCTATCGTCCCAATCCCGCGCTGTGCGGGGGAACAATATCCCCGGCTCATACTTGGCCAAAATGATGTCGCTCTATTTGAACGGACATTACCTTGGGATCACGCAGCGGGTACGCTCTTCGTTGAGGAAGCAGGCGGCGTTATCCGGCGCAATGATGGCAGCGGCTATCTAATCGGTGACGGTGGCACAGGCTTGCTCGGCGCGGCATCACAGCGACTGTGGGATGATGCGGCGCGCATCTTGTTTGGCTAATGGGGGCACACGAAACCTACGACGCAATCATCCTCGGCGCAGGTGGTGCCGGGCTGATGTGCGCGCTGGTTGCTGGGCAGCGCGGTGCGCGCGTGTTGGTCATTGATCATGCCGATGAGCCAGGCAAGAAAATCCTGATTTCAGGTGGTGGGCGATGCAATTTTACCAATGTAGGCGCTGCACCAGATCGCTACATCTCGGCAAACCCACACTTCGCCAAATCGGCAATGAGTCGGTACACGCCTGCCGACTTTATCGCACTGGTCGAGAGCTACGGCATATCTTGGCACGAAAAAACGCTTGGGCAACTTTTCTGCGATGGTTCAGCGAAACAGATTGTGGCGATGCTGCTTGATGAATGTGCGAAGGGTGACGTGACGATTGCACTGGGCGACGCGATCAGTGCAGTCGATCACGGTGATGGGCGATACAGTGTGAACTTCGGCAATCGCACCGCAACCGCCCCTGCCCTTGTCATCGCAACCGGCGGGCCTTCAATCCCCAAAATGGGAGCAACTGGCTTTGCCTATGATCTTGCTCGTCGCTTTCGCTTGAAAATTGTCGAGCCGCGCCCTGCGCTGGTGCCTTTTACGCTTGGCGGTGATGAAGTGCTGTTCCGCTCGCTTGCCGGTGTTTCTGCGGACATCATCGCACGCTGCGGGAAAACCGCTTTTCGAGAGGCGGCGCTGTTCACCCATAAAGGCCTGTCTGGCCCGGCGATCCTGCAAATCTCATCCTATTGGCGACACGGCCAAAGCGTTGAGATTGACTTTCTGCCAACACATGATGCCGATTGGCTCCGAAGCCTGAAGCGTGAGCGCCCTAAATCGACACTGCGTAGTGCGCTGGCCTCGGCGTTGCCTGATCGGCTCGCCGAAACACTTGGTGAGCGGATTGGGTTGGCATCCACACTCGCTGACACAACTGATCGCGCACTCGAAAGTGCAGAGCAGCGCCTCAAAAGCTGGCGCTTCACCCCCAACGGCACCGAAGGCTTTGCCAAAGCCGAAGTCACCGCTGGCGGAATCAGCACGACCGCCCTCTCATCACAGAGCATGGCCGCGCGCGATGTGCCGGGGCTTTATGCCATCGGTGAAGCGGTGGACGTCACAGGCTGGCTTGGCGGCTATAATTTCCAATGGGCCTGGGCGAGCGGGTCGGCGGCTGGCCAAGCAATTGCGGAGCGTGCATGAAAAAGGCAGATGTCTTCGAATTCTACCGACGCCTTGCCGAGGAGAATCCAGCCCCTGAAACTGAGCTGGCTTACGGCAATGTCTATCAACTCCTCGTCGCGGTCGTGATGTCGGCGCAGTCAACCGATGTGGGCGTCAATAAGGCAACGCGCCTTTTGTTTGAAGCGGTGAAAACGCCCGCGCAGATGGTTACGCTTGGTGAGGATGCGCTCAAAGGTCATATCAAAACCATCGGCCTGTTCAACGCAAAGGCCAAAAACGTCATCGCGCTTTCCGAACTCCTCATCCGCGATCATGGCGGCGAAGTACCTGCCGACCGGGACGCGCTTGAGGCGCTGCCCGGCGTTGGTCGAAAAACTGCCAATGTCGTGATGAATACCGCGTTTGGAGCTGAGACTTTCGCGGTTGATACGCATATCTTCCGCATCGGCAATCGCACTGGCCTAGCCAAGGGGAAGACCGTGCTAGCGGTTGAAAAGGCGCTCGACAAGCATACGCCTACCCCGTTTCGCGTTGGCGCGCACCATTGGCTGATCCTTCACGGTCGCTATGTTTGCAAGGCACGCACGCCCGAATGCTGGCGCTGCAATGTCGCTGATCTCTGTTCATTCAGGCCTAAGTCAGCTTTACCGGCCAAGACTGGCAAAAATTCAAGCAAAGGATGATTCGTAATGTGCAAACTGGCCTTGGTTGTAACCGCTTCACTCATTATCGGCGGCGCAGGTGTTGCCCTTGCTAAGCGTGATCGCAACATCGCGCCCGAAGCCAAAGAGGCCGGCAAAGCGTTAAGCTGCGTCCCGTTGCGCCAAATTCGCGAGACGCGCGTTTACGGTGATCAGACAATTGATTTCCGGATGCTCGGCGGCAAAACCTATCGCAACAAACTTCCTTACAGTTGCCCGCAACTCGGCTTTGAAGAACGGTTCAGCTATAAAACCTCGCTCAGCGTGCTGTGCTCAACTGATATTATCACTGTGCTGAACACCAGCGGCGGCGATCTCAATCGCGGCGCAAGCTGCGGCCTTGGCGAGTTTCAGCCTGTTGAGATCGTTAAAACTGCCGCAAAGTGATTTAGACCAAAGTTATTTAGGCTGGCGGAGCACGGTACGCTTTGCTAACGCGCCTTCATTGCGCACCCGTAGCTCAGCTGGATAGAGCGCTGCCCTCCGAAGGCAGAGGCCAGGGGTTCGAATCCCTTCGGGTGCGCCAATCACTCCATCTCCAAAATTACCGCATCAACCGCAAGGCTATCCCCCGCCGCCGCGCTGAGCGATTTGACTACGCCTGATTTTTCCGCGCGCAGGATATTCTCCATCTTCATCGCCTCGACGACCGCAAGCGGCTGCCCGACTTCCACCTTTTCGCCTGCCTCCACATGTAACGCAACGAGCAGGCCGGGCATCGGGCAGAGCAGAAACCGCGACATATCTGGAGGGATTTTATCGATCATATAGGCAGCCAGTGGTGCAACATGCGCCGGAAGCACACGAACCCTATGGATTGCACCGCGCGTAATGAGCGTAAAACCAATGCGCGTCTTGGCGATTTTGACGATTAGCTGCGCATCGCCAATTTCGGCCTCGATCAACCTATCACCCGGTGTATATTCCATATCAAGATCAACCGGAATGCCATCCACAGTAACTTCGTCTTCAGCGAGCGCCACATTATGCGCAGCACCGTCAATCAGCACTTGCCAAGCCGATGGAGGAGCCAGTCGCTTGCCAAGCTGACCATCAACGCGCCGCGCACGATCTGCCTCCGCCGTTGCCGCAAACGCTGCGATTGCCGCGAGGTTACGCAACAGCTCAGGCGATGCGGGCGCGCCGTGAAAACCATCGGGATATTCCTCGGCAATGAACCCCGTCGTCAACGCGCCCGAACGAAAGCGCGGATGCTGCATGATGGCTGAAACGAAATCGATATTGTGACCAAGCCCCTCAATCTCGAACGCATCAAGCGCTGCGATTTGCTTATCGGCCGCCTCATCGCGTGTTGCACCCCATGTCACCAATTTGGCGATCATTGGGTCGTAGAACATGCTGACCTCGCCGCCTTCTATCACGCCGCCATCAACGCGCACCCCATTAACCCCGCGAATGGGATCGCCCGACCATGCGGGCACCGGGGGCTGATAGCGAACAAGGCGGCCAGTGGAGGGCAGGAATCCGCGATAGGGATCTTCGGCATAAACGCGGTTTTCGATGGCCCAACCGTCGAGCTTGACATCATCCTGTGTGAAACCGAGCGCCTCGCCGTATGCGACGCGGATCATCTGTTCGACCAGATCAATACCGGTGATGCATTCGGTGACGGGATGTTCGACCTGCAACCGCGTGTTCATTTCAAGGAAGTAGAAGCTTTCACCGCTTGGGTCAGCACCTGATACGATCAGTTCGACCGTGCCCGCGCTGTAGTAGCCCACCGCGCGCGCCAAGGCGACGCACTGCTCGCCCATTGCCTTGCGCATCTTTGGCGTAACGAAGGGCGAAGGCGCTTCCTCGACAACCTTTTGATGCCGCCGCTGAATCGAACATTCGCGTTCGTTGAGGTAAAGGATATTGCCATGCTGATCGCCCAATATCTGGATTTCGATATGGCGCGGGTTGAGGATGAATTTCTCGATAAACACGCGGTCATCGCCGAACGAATTCAGCCCCTCGCGCTTGGTCGCCTCGAACCCTTCGCGCACGTCCTGCTCATTATAGGCAAGCCGCATCCCCTTGCCGCCGCCGCCAGCGCTGGCCTTCATCATCACCGGATAGCCGATTTCCGCCGAAATCCGCACCGCATGTTCAGTGTCGTCAATCTCGCCGACAAAGCCGGGCACGACATTGACGCCCACCGCCATCGCCAGTTTCTTCGACTCGATCTTGTCCCCCATCGCGGCAATCGCGTTCACCGGCGGACCGATAAAGGCTATGCCTTCCGCCGCCAGCGCCTCGGCAAAGCTGGTGCGTTCGGACAGGAAGCCATAGCCCGGATGCACCGCCTCCGCGCCGGTTTGCTTGCACGCCGCGATGATCTTGTCGGCCAGCAAATAAGACTGCGCAGCAGGCGAAGGCCCGATATGCACGGCCTCATCCGCCATCGCCACAAAAGGCGCGCGCGCATCAGCATCCGAATAGACCGCAACGGTCGCGATCCCCATGCGGCGCGCAGTCTTGATGATCCGGCAGGCGATTTCTCCGCGGTTCGCAATTAGGATTTTTTTGAACATTAGTTTGCTTCCGATATGATTTGGAGACGATCAGCTTCTAAGACCATCTTGTCGAGCCGCCGAAACGCCGGTGCGCTAACACTGCGCTGTCCCACCCAAGTCTCAGGCAAAAACTCTCGAACGGGTTCTTCTGGCCCGTTATAGATTACCTCGCCGTAACAGCCGTCATAATCGAAGTGAAAGAACAGAAGATGGTCAGCTTTCACCTCGACTGGCCGAAACGCTGCGCCCCGCTTAGTTCCGCTAGCTTTGACCTGAACGGATCGACCGTCGGGAGCGTAGCCATCAACCCCCTCGTTGCTTCGGCCGGTCAGCTTCAAGCCGAAAAGCTCCGCGGCAATTGCTTCGCCCAGATCCCCAACCAGATTTCCATCTAACGTAAAATGCAGATCGACTGAACTATAGTGGGCTTTCAGCTCGTTACGAGCTGCAATAAGCTTCTGGACCGAGGGGGGTAAATCAAACTTCACTCCGCCGCCTCCAACGCTTTGCAAGCCCGCAACGGCTCCTCCGCATCCATTGGCACCAGCCCCAGCTTCACCATCAACGCGGCATCCTTGTCGTCGCCTACGTTGGCGGCGGTTAGCAGCTTGTCACCGGTGAAGATGCTGTTCGCGCCCGCCATAAAGCACAAGGCCTGCGTCGCCTCCGACATGCTCTCGCGCCCCGCGCTCAATCGCACCATGCTCATCGGCATGGTGATGCGCGCCACTGCCACCACGCGGACGAACTCGATATCGTCAATCTTCGCCAACGGCGTATCCGCGAGCATATCGCCCAGCACGGTGCCCTTCACCGGCACCAGCGCGTTAACCGGCACGCTTTCGGGATGCTGCGGCAAGGTTGCCAGCGTGTGGATGAAGCCGACACGGTCGGCGCGGGTTTCGCCCATACCGACAATTCCGCCGCTGCACACATTAATGCCTGCGCGCCGCACTTCAGCCAGCGTGTCGAGCCGGTCGGCCATCGTCCGCGTGGTGATGATCTCATTATAGCGTTCAGGCGACGTGTCGATATTGTGGTTGTAATAATCGAGCCCCGCCTCGGCCAGCATATCAGCCTGTTTGGGTGACAACATGCCCAAAGTCATGCAGGTTTCCATGCCCATCTGCCGCACGCCCTTCACGATCTCGACAATCGCGGGCATGTCGCGGTCCTTGGGGTTGCGCCACGCCGCGCCCATACAGAAGCGCCGCGAGCCATTATCCGCCGCCTGCGCCGCCTTTTGCAAGACCGCTTGCACATCCATCAACTTGGTCGCCTCGACTCCGCTGTCTGCCTTCACCGACTGGGAACAGTAACCGCAATCTTCGGGGCAACCGCCGGTCTTGATGCTCAGCAACGTACAAAGCTGGATCTGCCCTACCGCATGATGCGCGCGGTGGACAGTCGCGGCCTGATAGACCAATTCGTCGAACGGCAGGTCGAACAGCGTCGCGATTTGCTCCCGAGTCCAATCGGTACGTACGGTCAAGCGACTTCCTCCACTGGCGGCATATTATGCCCAAGCAGGCGGAGCACATCCGCCGCACATTCGACGACATTACTACCCGGCCCGTAAATCCCCTGCACCCCAGCTTCGCGAAGATAGTCATAATCCTGCGGGGGGATGACGCCGCCTGCGATGACTTTTATGTCGCTACGCCCAGCCTCACGAAGACCTTTGATGAGTTCGGGAATCAACGTCTTGTGCCCCGCAGCCAAGCTTGACGCGCCGACTACGTCTGCCGCGCTCTCCAATGCGAGGACTACCGTCTCCTCAGGCGTCTGGAACAGCGGCCCGGAGACAATCTGAAAACCCATATCACCGAAGGCGCTGGAGATTACGTTTGCGCCACGATCATGCCCGTCCTGCCCCATTTTGGCGACGAGCAGCTTCGGTTTACGCCCGAGACGGCGTTCGACTGCCGCAACGCCGTCCACAACCTGCTGGTAGCGGCTGTTATTCGCATAGGCTGGGCCGTAAATGCCCTTCACCGGGGTTGGCGTCGTGTTGTAGCGCCCGAAAACCAGCTCCATTGCATCGGATATTTCACCAAGTGATGCCCGCGCGCGCGCGGCGTTAACCGCAAGTGCGAGGAGATTGCCCCCATCTTGCGCGCCCTTGGTCAGCGCCGTGAGCGCCACCTGACATGCGGCCTCATCACGCGAACTGCGAATCTTTGCCAGACGCGCGATCTGGCCCTGACGCACAGCGTCATTATCAACCTCAAGCGTATCGAGATGTTCCTCGGTTCCCAGCTTATACTTATTTACGCCGACGATCACGTCTTCGCCCTTGTCGACCCGCGCCTGACGGCCCGCAGCGGCTTCCTCGATCAGGCGTTTGGGCATGCCCGATGCAACCGCCTTCGTCATACCACCGAGTGCGTCGATCTCGCCGATGATTTTCCACGCCTGATCAACCAATTCTGACGTTAAGGCTTCAACATAATAACTGCCGCCCAGCGGATCGACGACTTTGGTGATCCCGCTTTCTTCCGCCAGAACAATCTGCGTGTTGCGTGCAATCCGGGCGCTAAAATCGGTCGGCAGTGCGATGGCTTCATCGAGCGCATTGGTGTGGAGGCTCTGCGTGCCGCCCAAGGTCGCGGCCATCGCCTCGACCGTCGTGCGGATCACGTTGTTGTAGGGGTCTTGCTCCTGAAGCGAGACGCCACTGGTCTGGCAATGGGTGCGCAGCATTTTCGAACGCTCATCCTTCGCGCCCAGCCCATCCATCACCCGGTGCCACAAAGTGCGCGCGGCACGGAGTTTGGAAACTTCCATGAAGAAATTCATACCGATGCCGAAAAAGAAGCTAAGCCGTCCCGCAAACGCATCAATATCCAGCCCGCTTTCCATCGCGCGAATTACATATTCCTTGCCATCGGCAATCGTAAAGGCAAGCTCCTGTACCGCCGTCGCGCCGGCCTCATGCATGTGATAACCGCTGATCGAAATACTATTGAATTTTGGCATATTAGCGCTGGTATATGCGATAATATCTGAAACAATCCGCATCGAAGGCTCAGGCGGGTAGATGTATGTATTACGAACCATGAATTCCTTGAGGATGTCATTTTGGATCGTGCCATCAAGCTGTTCGACTGGAACGCCCTGCTCTTCGCCGGCAACGATGAAGAAAGCGAGGATCGGGATCACCGCGCCATTCATGGTCATCGATACGCTCATCTTGTCGAGCGGGATGCCGTCGAACAGGATTTTCATATCCTCGACGCTGTCGATGGCGACGCCCGCTTTGCCCACATCGCCGACCACGCGCGGGTGATCGCTGTCATAACCCCGGTGCGTGGCGAGATCGAAGGCGACACTTAAGCCTTTTTGTCCAGCGGCAAGGTTTCGGCGATAAAAGGCGTTGGATTCCTCGGCAGTCGAAAAGCCCGCATATTGGCGGATCGTCCACGGACGACCCGCATACATCGATGCGCGAACGCCGCGTGTGAAGGGGGCAAAGCCCGGCAATCCGGGATCGCTGAAATCCTCCGCTGTGTACAACGGCTTGATGTCAAAACCTTCGGGCGTGTGCCACGTCAGGTCTTTGCCCTTAACTTCTTTTGCGGCCGCCGCCTGCCAGTCTTCGATCTTTGCCATTTACTTGCCTTGAAACTCTGGCTTGCGCTTCTGCATGAAGGCCATGCCACCTTCCATCGCATCCGCCGTGCTACCTGCAATCCGCTGCCCTTCAGCTTCGGCGAGCAATTGCTCTGCATAGCTGTTTTCCATTGCGGTCAGGATGTTTTTGCGCATCACCGCATAAGAAATCGTTGGGCCATTCGCGAGGCGGGTGGCGAGTGCGCGCGCCTCGGCTTGCAAATCCGCGTCCTCGACTACCTTATAGATCATGCCCCAGTCTGCGGCTTTTGCCGCCGGAATTTTCTCGCCAAGCATCATCATCTCGGTCGCCCGCGCTTTGCCAATCATGCGCGGCAGCATCCACGAAGCGCCACCATCGGGGACAAGACCGATGTTGACGAAGGCTTGCAGGAAATAGCCGCTCTTACCAGCGATCACGAAATCACCGACGAGGCCAATCGAGCAACCCACGCCTGCCGCCGCGCCGTTGACTGCGGTGATGATCGGCATATTGAGCCGGGCGAGGTTCATCATCAGCGGATTATAGTGACGCGTAAGCGCAATATAGCTCCCCTCGCCCCCCGAAACCGAGGTGGAGCCGCGCGCCGAAAGATCCGCGCCCGAACAAAAGCCACGCCCCGCGCCGGTGATGATCAGGCATCGCGCATCGCCAAGGCTTCCCGCCAGAGCGTCATTGATCTCACCCGCCATAGCAAGCGAACAGGCATTCATCCGTTCGGGCCGATTGAGCGTGATGGTGGCGACCTTATCGGCAACGTCGACGGTGATGGTTTCGTAAGTCATATCAATGCGCTCCTGTCGGCGTTTCCATGATTTCGGTTAACACCCCACCCATATCCTTGGGATGTACAAAAAAGATCAGCGTTCCATGCGCGCCAATACGCGGTTCACCGAGCACGCGCTTGCCTATAGCTTCAAACTCGGCCTTCGCGACGTGGATATCGGGCACCTCGTAACACATATGATGCTGCCCACCTTGCGGGTTCTTGGCAAGAAAGGCCGCGATAGAGGCATTGCCGGGCAGCGGCTCGATCAGCTCGATCTGCGTACCGTTCATGCCGCTGTCGGTCGGCGTATCGACAAAGCAGACCTTCACCCCCTGATCGGGCAGATCGAACGGATCATGAATTTTGGTCGCGCCCATCACATCGCGGTAATGCGCCATACTGTCCGCAATAGAGGGCGTTGCGACGCCGATATGGTTGAGACGGCCTAGTTTCATTGTTCTTCAATCCTCGGTTGATTGCTCGCTCGCCCGCCCATTTCGATCATGGTTTCAATTCGGATCACGCGTTTGTCCACGGCCGAAATATAGAGGTTAAGGCCACGCACATCTTCGGCTGTTCGGGATAGATCCGATCTCATCACGTCGAGCCGCTCCTGCATAAGCACAACGCTCTTGAGCGCAGCGAGTGCATCACCAAGCGCACTCATTTCCGAATACCCGCAGCGCGCAGCGTCCGGTCAACCTCTTCGTGGGTCACACGCATTATCTCGATCATCTGATCAATTGACGCGTTCATCTTGGGCAGCGCTTCATTCACCTGAGCGACCAATGCCGCAAGTTCGGCCTCTTCCTCACTCTCGTCACGGGGCTGGGCAATGTAACGCATCGTCGCCTCGCGAACTACATTGCCAACGCTCTTCCCGCGTAACTTCGCAAAGGCCTCAAGAGCTGCCTTTTGTTCGGCGCTGGTCAGATAGGTGACACGTTCTGTTTGCATGGCGTATAATTCCTTCACATTATAAGGTCATTATAATGTTTGGGTGGGCGAGTGCAAGCGCGCATCACTTCTCGGTAGAAGGCGATGCTGTCCGCGATTGAGGGCGTGGCAACGCCGATATGGTTGAGGCGGCCTAGTTTCATTGGTTAACTCTCCTACAATTTCGGATGAACTCTACACCAAGAGCAGTTGCCATCACGCCTTCCAGTTCAATTTGGAATCCGCAAATGAAACTTACCTCAAAAGTCTGAACCAATCGCTGGCGAATCAATGCATCATAGGGTGCATTGCTGTTCGCCAAACCTGATGATGACGAAGTGGCAGAGCCATGTCCCTCAACCATCAGTGGCGTATAAGGAACGAGAGAACCTAGAATCCTTGACGGCCAGTGGTGCTTCAATGCCCACATCTCATCATTGAACTCATTTGCAGCGACGCCATCAAAATGGGTCAACCCCCGTTCGCTCAAAATACGCTCCGCAGTGGTTAACCCGCGTATACGGACATACTCCAAAAGCATTTGCACGCTGTGGGATTGTATAGGGTTGAGCGGCGGAGAAATAAGGTCGTCCAGAATCTTTGCATCTTCTGCAGCCAGTTTGTCCAAGATATCAAGGTATAGCACGTGCCGTTGTTGAAACCCTCGCGAGGAACTTAATAACAGATTTGCCCACATTTCCGTGATGATCTCGTCGTCTTCCGAGAATGATGCAGACTGTATAAATTTGAAAAGGAATCCCGGTGGTAACTGTTGCAGCGTCTCTGGGTCGTCGGCCAAAGTTTCTGCCCGAGAAAACACTTTAGAAACTCGATCCCCCAAATAGACCCGTAAAGCTTCACCCAAGGCTTCAGCACTGGGGCCGAAAACCTTATCGGCCAACCAAGTGGCAGCGCCAGCGCCTCCGACGATAAGCGCACCGGTAGTGACGGGATCAACCACAACTCTTACCCCTCACAACGGAATATTATCATGCTTCTTCCAAGGATTCTCCAACGCCTTGTTCCGCAATTTCCGTAACCCCAAAGCAATCCGCCGCCGCGTCGAGTGCGGATAAATCACCTCATCAATGAACCCCTTGCTCGCGGCCACAAACGGGTTGGCGAAGCGCTCTTCATATTCGGCTGTCTTGACCGCCTGCTCCTCCGCTGAAAGCCCACGGAAGATAATCTCCACTGCGCCCTTCGCGCCCATCACGGCGATTTCCGCCGTCGGCCAAGCATAATTCAAATCGCCGCGCAGATGCTTGGACGCCATAACGTCATAGGCGCCGCCATAGGCTTTGCGCGTGATCACGGTGATTTTAGGCACGGTCGCCTCGGCATAGGCAAACAGCAGTTTTGCGCCGTGTTTGATAATGCCGCTATGCTCCTGTCCCACGCCCGGCAGGAACCCCGGCACGTCAACGAACGTCACAATCGGAATCTCAAACGCATCGCAGAAGCGCACAAATCTTGCGGCCTTCTTCGATGAATTAATATCGAGGCAGCCCGCGAGTACCATCGGTTGGTTCGCGACGACACCCACTGTCCGCCCCTCAATCCGACCAAAACCGATGATGATATTGCCTGCATGGGCCGGTTGCACCTCGAAGAAATCGCTTTCATCCACAGTCTTGCGGATCACTTCGTGCATATCATAAGGTTGATTGGCGTTGTCCGGAATCAGCATATCGAGGCTTGGCTCCAGCCTGTTCCACTCATCGGCTGTTGGCCGCTCCGGCGCGGGCACCCGGTTATTCTCGGGCAGAAAATCAAAAAAATCGCGACACGCAAGCAATGCCTCAATATCATTTTCAAACGCATTATCGGCCACGCCCGATTTGGTGGTGTGCGTCACCGCACCGCCAAGCACTTCTTGGGTGACGACTTCGTTGGTAACAGTTTTGACCACATCGGGGCCGGTCACGAACATATAGCTCGAATCCTTCACCATGAAGATGAAATCAGTCATGGCAGGCGAATAAACTGCGCCGCCCGCGCACGGCCCCATGATCAAGCTGATCTGCGGCACCACGCCGCTCGCGAGCACATTGCGCTGAAATACTTCGGCATAGCCGCCAAGTGAAGCGACACCCTCCTGAATCCGCGCGCCGCCGCTGTCGTTGATCCCGATCACGGGCGCGCCAACCTTCATCGCATTATCCATTACCTTGCAGATTTTCTGTGCATGACGCTCGGATAGTGAGCCACCGAAAACTGTAAAATCCTGACTGAATACGAATACGAGCCGGCCATTGATGGTGCCGCTGCCCGTCACCACGCCGTCACCGGGGAAAACCGTATCAGCCATCCCGAAATCGACGCAATTATGTTCGACATAGGCATCAAGCTCTTCAAAAGAGCCTTCATCAAGCAAGATCGTGAGCCGTTCGCGCGCGGTCAACCGCCCTTTGGCATGTTGCGCATCGATCCGTTTTTGACCACCGCCAAGTTGCGCAGCGGCACGGCGTTTTTCAAGTTCTGCGATGTTTGATGGCATTGGGCACCCCATTTTGACCTTCCCCTTTGAGCAGAGATGCACGGAATTGCAATTGTGAATTTGCAAAGTTGCAAAGCCACACATTGCAAACTACGGCTGCGGCGCGATTCAAATGGAGCGTGACAATGAAGCGTCGTATCTTTGCCGGGCAACAACTTGGCCTGTTGCGCCGCAATTTAGGCCTCACACAGGCAGAAATGGCAACGCGCCTCGCGATTTCAGCCTCATATCTAAGCCAATTGGAGCACGATGATAGACCCCTGACAGCACCAATTCTGGCGGCCCTCGCCCGTCAATTCCCGCTTGATTGGAATGAAATTGAGGAAGATAGCGCAACACGTCGTTTTGCGGCGCTTCGCGAAGCAACCGCAGATCCTTTATTTACATCTCCGCTCGGGCCGGAACAAATTGCGAGAATTGCCGAACAGCAGCCCGCCCTTGCCGATCAGTTTGTCGAGCTTCACTCGGCCTATCGCCGCGCGGGAGAGCGCCTCCAGATTTTGGATGAAGCATTATCTAGTGACAATGCCGGTGGCAGCCGCCTGCCATGGGAGCAAGTTCGCGATTGGTTTCACAATGCCGGAAATTATGTCGATGTGCTTGACCGCGCGGCTGAAGCCTTGGCGTCGTTGATCAGTAACCGTTCGCTATCACCTTCGACCGACGCAGTGGAGCGTTATCTGCGCGACTCATTGGGCGTATCAATCGCGCGCGAGATGACTGGCGGTTTGCGTGAATTTGATGCGGCGTTGCACCTACTTGTCCTTGATCAGGGCCAGCCGATCGAAAGCCAGAGGTTTCAGCTCGCCCACCAACTTGTCGCCCTTGCGTTGCGAAACAAGATTGCGGCGCTTGTTGACGGCGCGCGATTGCCAACTGCGGCGGCAAGGCAGCTATTATTTGTCGGGCTATCCAACTATGCCGCCGGGGCGCTGCTAATGCCCTATCAAAAATTTCGCAGTGAAGCCCGTGCCGTTCGTCACGATATTGACCGGCTGAGACAAGCCTTTAATGTAAGTTTTGAACAAGCCTGCCACCGGCTTTCAACGCTTCAGCGCCCGCAGGCGCGCGGGATTCCTTTTTTCTTTTGCCGGGTGGATATGGCGGGCAATATTACAAAACGCCATTCCGCGACACGGCTTCAATTCGCGCGTTTCGGTGGCGCTTGCCCGCTATGGATTGTCCATGACGCCGTTGCCATTCCTGACCGGATACTGGTTCAGCTTGCCGAAACGCCTGACGGGGTACGTTATGTGTCGATGGCGAAGGGCTTGGTCAAACCGTCAGGGAGCTATACCCGCGCGCCGCGCCGATACGCTGTGGCGCTTGGCTGCGAAACTGGGCACGCTGAAGAGTTCATCTATGCCGATGGCCTTGATCTTACAGCCCCCTCAGCGGCTACAAAAATCGGCATCTCTTGCCGGTTATGCCCGCATACCGACTGCGATCAGCGCGCCTTTCCACCAAGCGATCGTTCGATCATCGTTGACCCCGATAGACGCGGCGTTGTTCCGTACAAAATCGGTTAAACCTTTTCGAGCCGATCTTTGGTTGCCCTGCTTTAGTCCGGCGAGCAAAAATTGAGTGGAATGTAAGCAAGCGGTTGCGCCAGCCCCGCCAAGCTGCAAAACAGGGTTAACAAGGGAGAAGTTAAGTGTCTGATCAGGATTTGTTTCCGGTTCCCGCCGAATGGGCAAAAGCGGCGCGCATTTCATCGGTAAAATATGATCAGCTTTATGGTCGTGCGCTCGGTGATCCAGGAAGCTTTTGGCTTGAACAGGCAAAGCGGCTAACTTGGATCAAGCGGCCCGAAATCGCAGGTGACTGGTCATTTAGTGAAGATGATTTCCACATCCGCTGGTTCTCTGATGGTAAAATTAACGCAAGCGCCAATTGCATCGACCGCCATTTGGCCGAGCGCGGTGATAGCGTTGCGATTATCTGGGAACCAGATGATCCGAAAAATTCATCAAAAAGCTTCACTTACAAAGAGTTACATAGAGAGGTTTGTATATTTTCCAATGTAATGAAGGCGGCCGGTGTGACCAAAGGGGATCGCGTGACGATTTACATGCCGATGATCCCGGAGGCCGCGTTTGCACTGCTTGCCTGCGCGCGAATTGGCGCGATCCATTCAGTGATTTTTGGCGGTTTTTCCCCCGAGTCCATCGTTGGACGTATTCAGGATTGCGATTCCGCTTTTGTCATTACGGCTGACGAAGGGCGTCGCGGTGGCAAGACGGTGCCTTTGAAGGTCAATGTGGATGCCGCTGCGCTCCAGTGTCCGAACCTCAAAACCGTGATAACTGTACGCGCGACGGGGGCACCTGTTACAATGATGGCAGGTCGTGACATTTGGTATCATGAGGCCCAAGCGTTGGTCGACAGCGTCTGTCCGCCCGAACCGATGGGTGCTGAAGACCCACTGTTTATCCTCTACACCTCAGGCTCAACGGGCAAGCCCAAGGGCGTGATGCACACCACCGGCGGCTATCTGCTCTGGGCAAGCCTGACCCATGAGCTGTGCTTTGATTACCGGCAGGGCGATATTTACTGGTGCGCCGCCGATATCGGCTGGGTCACCGGGCATAGCTATATCCTCTATGGCCCGCTCGCCAATGGCGCGACGACGCTAATGTATGAAGGCGTGCCCAACTGGCCAACGCCTTCGCGCATCTGGGAAGTGTGTGATCGCCACAATGTCCACACCGTGTTTACCGCGCCAACGGTGCTGCGTGCACTCATGCGAGAGGGCGACGAATTTGTTTCAAGAACATCGCGTAACTCACTTAAATTACTAGGAACGGTTGGTGAGCCGATCAATCCGGAGGCATGGCGTTGGTATCATAGCGTCGTTGGCGGCGGTCGCTGTCCGATCATTGATACATGGTGGCAGACTGAGACCGGCGCGGCGATGATCGCACCCATGCCCGGCGCAACTGACCTCAAACCCGGAAGTGCGACCAAACCAATGCCCGGTGTTGAGCCGCAAATTGTCGACGGTGAAGGCAACCTCCAATATGGTGCCGCAGAGGGCAATCTCGTCATCGCGCGAAGCTGGCCGGGCCAGATGCGCAGCGTCTGGGGAGACCACCGCCGCTTTTTCGAGACCTATTTCACGACCTTCCCCGGCAAATATTTTACCGGAGACGGCGCACGGCGCGATGAGGATGGCTATTACTGGATCACCGGGCGCGTCGATGATGTCATTAACGTCAGCGGTCACCGTATGGGCACGGCGGAAGTCGAGTCAGCGCTCGTCCTCCATCCGAAGGTCGCCGAAGCGGCGGTCGTCGGGATGCCGCACGACATCAAGGGCCAAGGCATTTATGCCTATGTAACGCTCAATGTCGGCGAAATCGCGGGCGACGAGCTTCGCAGCGAGCTTGTCAAATGGGTGCGCACCGAAATCGGGCCGATCGCCACCCCTGACGCGATCCAGTTCACGCCTGCTTTACCAAAAACACGCAGCGGTAAGATTATGCGACGGATATTGCGCAAAATTGCTGAAGGCGATGTAAGCAATTTAGGCGATGTGACGACGCTAGCTGATCCCGCAGTTGTGGGGGATCTAGTGGCAAATAGAGTGGGGTGATCCTTCCCACGTCGATCCTAACTTACGACTGAGTGAAGCAGCGCAACCCAAATTCGCATGCGCACTCACTTTGTGCGACAAATCATTGACAATCTTTGGCTTTCGCCGATGAAGGGCCAAATAATTGTCGCATGATTGCGAACCGAACAGGATTAATTTGTGATCTTCGCACTCAAAGTTGCTGGCATGTTAGCCGGCGTTCTCATTCTGACAGGACTTGCGCGCTGGCTCAAGCTTGGTGGTGAGGCGCGCATTTGCAGTGCCGATCATGCCCGCGCGCTCGCCCGGCTGACGCATTACGGCTTTGACGGTGTTGCCGCAGTGGTTGACACCAACGGCCAAGCCGCTCTGGTACGTGGTGCTGATAACCACCACATCCTGATCCGCGCACGCGGGCCGCGTTTCATCAGCCGCATGCTTGATGCCGATACGCAAACCCGGCTTGATCCAGGACATCTGACGATTAGCGTCAACGAGCCCGACTTCCCAACCACAATGCTTAACCTTGGCGATGAAGCATCGCGCTGGGCGGCGACACTGGAGCGCCCGGTCAATGGATAAGATACCCAATATCGCCAATATCGCGGTGCCCTTTTACATCGTGATGATCATCATCGAAATGGTCTGGGCCAAGCGCAATGCGCCCGCACTTTATGATCCGCGTGATCTGTTGACGTCACTGTCTATGGCGGTGGGTAATTTCATCGCGGGCGTGCTCGCGGCAGCATTTGTGATCACGACCAGCTTTGCGGTCTATGAATATCGCCTGTTCGATTTGCCCAATCACTGGTCGATATGGATATTAAGCTTCATTCTGATCGACCTTGCATATTATGCCGTACACCGGCTGCGGCACCGGCTCCGCTGGTTCTGGGCGAGCCATGTCAATCATCATTCGAGCCAGTCATTCAACCTGTCGATTGCGCTACGCCAATCATGGACCGGGTTTTTCTCATTGAGTTTTGCTTATAACTGGCCGTTTGTGATCCTCGGTTTTGCACCGCAAATGTTGTTTATCTGCGCCGGACTCAACACGCTCTACCAATTCTGGCAGCACACGCAGGTGATCAAGCGGATGCCGCGCTGGTTTGAATATATCTTCGTGACACCAAGCCACCACCGTGTCCATCATGCCAACAATGCGCGCCATCTCGACAGCAATTATGGCGGGACTCTCATCATCTGGGATCGGATGTTCGGGACATTTTCGGAAGAGCGCGATGATGAACCGCTCCGCTTTGGCCTCGTCCGGCAACTTGGCGGCTATAATCTGTTGTGGAATATCTTCCATGAATGGGTGAGCATCGCGCAGGATATCTGGCGTGCGCCACTGCGTTACAAGCTTGGCTATTTCTTCGGCCCGCCGGGATGGAGCCATGACGGATCACGCGAGACAAGCGACATGATCAAGGCGCGCTGGGCCGAAAGTGAGCGTACGGCAACAGCGATTTCCAACAATGTGGCCCCTTCAAACGTCGGCAGCACTAGCGATCTGATAACCGCCAGCGCCGTCGGCGGATAGGCCAATCGTCAGTCTATACTAAGGCATACAATCGATCCCCACGGATCAACTATCTTGCAAAATCGGGCATCCGCTGCCACCAGACCTGCCATGATTACCGTCGCTGCACTTTATCGGTTTGCTTCCTTACCTGATCCAGCAGGAATGCGCCCTGCACTGCTCGTGCTGTGTCAGTCGCAAGGTATCAAGGGCACACTCCTGCTCGCGGCCGAGGGGATAAACGGAACCATTGCAGGTAGCGCGGACGGTATCGCCGCGATCATCGCACATATCCGCTCCCTCCCCGGCTGCACTGAACTTGACGTCAAATATAGCCACGCCGACGAGATGCCGTTTTACCGGATGAAGGTGCTCGTCAAGAAAGAGATTGTGACGCTCGGCCAGCCAGGCGTTGATCCGGTTGGACAAGCGGGCATTTATGTCACCCCGCAGGATTGGAATGCACTGATCAGTGATCCCGATACCGTCGTCATCGATACACGCAATGATTATGAGGTTGGTATCGGCACATTCAAGGGTGCAGTCGATCCCGAAACCGAAACATTCCGCGATTTTCCCGCATGGTTCCGCAAACATCGCGACGTGCTAACGGCGGGTAAGAAAAAGGTCGCGATGTTTTGCACGGGCGGTATCCGATGTGAGAAATCGACAGCATTCCTGCGCGCCGAAGGGATAGATGAGGTCTATCATCTTGAGGGCGGCATCCTGCGCTATCTCGAAACAGTGCCCGAGGCTGAAAGCTTATGGGAAGGCGAATGCTTCGTATTTGACCAGCGTGTTGCGGTTAGCCACGGGCTTGCGCTTGGCACTCACGGCCGCTGCCACGCCTGCCGCGATCCGCTTTCGCCTGATGACATGGCGTCACCGCTTTATGTTGAAGGGGTGTCATGCCCGCACTGCCATGACCGCTTCGACGAAGTCCGCCGCGCCCGCTTTGCCGAGAGACAAAAGCAAGTCGAACTCGCCGAAAAACGCGGGAAAGCGCATATCGGCTTCGATCCAAGGGCCAATGACTAAACGCCATATCCTCTACAGCTTTCGTCGCTGCCCCTATGCCATGCGCGCGCGAATGGCAATTACGGTGAGCGGGATCAGCGTTGAACTTCGCGAGGTTGTGTTGCGCGATAAACCGGATGAAATGCTCGAAGCCTCGCCGAAGGGGACTGTGCCAGTCTTGGTTCTCACGGATGGTCGCGTGATTGACGAAAGCCTCAGCATCATGCGTTGGGCGCTTGATTTGAATACCCCTCAAAATTGGTTGGCGGGCGATGACCCAGCACTGATCACCCTAAATGATGGCCCATTCAAAACCGCGCTTGACCGCTATAAATATCCCCATCGCTATGAGATTATTGATACAGCAGCTGATCGACTGGAGGCGACGAAATTTCTGTCTGATCTTGATGCGCGGCTAACGTCTCATATTCATCTCGCTGACAACACACCCGGTTTTACCGACATCGCCATTTTCCCGTTTGTCCGACAGTTTGTAGCAACCGATCAGTCATGGTTTGGCGCTCAGCCATGGCCACGGCTTCAGCGTTGGCTTGACGCCCATGTGCGTTCACCATTGTTCGAAACCATCATGCAGCGCTATCCCCAGTGGCGAACAGGCGACGCACCTACGTTTTTTCCTATTTGAGCAATACTAGTTCCTCGGCCATACTTGGATGCAGCGCAACAGTATCGTCAAAATCGGCCTTAGTGAGGCCAGCCTTGACCGCAATCGCCGCCGCTTGGAGGATTTCCCCACTATCCGGCCCGATCATGTGTAGCCCAAGGACGCGACCTGTCTTGGTATCAATAACCATTTTGTAGAGCGCGCGTTCATTGCGCCCGGCGAGAACATTCTTCATTGCGCGGAAGTCCGAACGATAAACGCCCACATCTCCATATTCAGCGCGGGCTTCGTCTTCGGTCATCCCAACGCTTGCTATTGGCGGATTGGCGAAAACGGCGGTCGGGATACAGCTATAGTCGATTTGGCGCGGATTGCCGCCAAAAATACTATCGGCAAATGCGTGCCCTTCACGGATGGCAACAGGCGTCAACTGCACCCGGTTGGTGACGTCACCCACGGCATAAATGCTCGGCACATTGGTGCGATTGTCATCACCGACAATCACCGCGCCGTCTTTACTCAGAGCAACGCCTGCGGCTTCAAGCCCAAGTCCCCTGGTGTTCGGCACACGGCCAATCGCCCAAAGAATCAGGTCAGTCTCAATCATGCCTTGCTCACCGCCATCGATCAGGATGCTGCCATCTACTTGCTTCACCGCCGATTTGAACGGGAAGTTGAAGCGGATATCGACGCCCTTGTGACGGCTCATTTCAACAAGCTTGCCAACAATCTCTTGGTCATAGCTGCGCAACATCTTATCGCCGCGTGTAACGAGGGTGACGTCAACACCAAGCTCATTGAATATCCCGGCAAATTCATTGGCAATATAGCCTGCGCCTGCGATCACTGCACGCTTGGGAAGCGCAGGCAAATGAAACACTTCGTTAGAGGTTATGCCCAAGTTGGCACCGACGATAGCTGGAATTGCAGGCCAAGCACCCGTCGCAACCAAGATGGTCGCCGCACCGATTTCTTGGCCGCTGGCAAGGCGGATGAGATTCGGCCCGGCAATCATTGCACGTTCGTGAAACAAGGTAATATTGTTGTTGGTAAAGGTATCGCCGTACAATCCCTCAAGCCGATCAACCTCTGCGGCAACATTGTCACGCAAAGTCGGCCAGTCAAAGCTCGCGCCGTCGACGTTCCAACCGAACCGTTTGGCGTCAGCCAAATCCTCGGCGAAATGAGAGCCGTACACCAAAAGCTTTTTAGGCACGCATCCGCGAATGACGCAGGTACCGCCAACCCGGTATTCCTCGGCGACGGCGACGCGCGCACCGTGCCCGGCCGATATTCGTGCGGCGCGCACACCGCCAGAGCCAGCTCCAATAATAAAAAGATCATAGTCGTAAGTCATTCAAACTCCCGCCCGGGCGATGAGCGCCATCGTTGACGCATCAAATGTGACGCCACCCGCATCAATGGCTTTGGCCATTTGCTTGCCCAGCTCAACCCCAAACTGGTCAAACGGATTAATTCCCAGAAGCACTGCATTCACAAATGTTCGTGCTTCATAAAAGGCAATCAAGCTTCCCAATGTGCGCGGGTCAAGCCTATCTAAGAGAATCGTGGTCGATGGCCGGTCTCCGGTATAGCTCCGCGCCAAATCATCGCTTGGACGCCCCGCCATGAGCGCTGCCCCTTGTGCGAAGCAATTGCCAAGCAGTTGCTGGTGGTGCGCCTCGTCCAGATCATGTCCCGGTTCAATCACTGCGACGAACTCAACCGGGATCAAATGGCTTCCCTGATGAAGCAGTTGGAACACCGCATGTTGTGCATCCGTCCCGACTCCACCCCATGTAACCGGTGCAGCGTGGCGGCCTAAACGTGCTCCGTCTGCGCTTACCGATTTTCCATTCGACTCCATCTCAAGCTGTTGCAGATAAGACGGTAACAACCGCAGTCGCTCATCATAAGCAAATATAGCACGCGTCTCACACTGTTTTACTTGCGTATAATAAAGGTCGGCGAAGGCCGCAATCACTGGTGCGTTGGCTTCAACCGGTCTGAAACGAAAATGCCGATCCATTTCGGCTGCGCCCTCAAGCAACTCCTCAAAGCCCGACCAACCGAGGGCAATTGCGGCAGGAAAACCGATGCTTGACCAGAGCGAATATCTCCCCCCCACTGATTCACTAAAGGGAAGAATCCGCGTTTCATCAATGCCCCATTCAAGCGCCTTTTCCGGGGCAGCCGTGAGGGCGATAACGCGCCCCAGCGGATCGTCGACGCCCGCTCCGGTCATCCATTCAAGCACGCTGGCGGCGTTGAGCAGAGTTTCACTGGTGGTAAAGGTCTTCGAAGCAACCGCAATCAAGGTTTTGTGCGGATCAAAGCGGCGAAACACTTCGGCAAGTGCTGCGCCGTCCACATTGGACACGACAGCGACATCATAACGTCCAGCGTCACGCGCGAGTGCATCAAAAAGCAACTGCGGCCCCAGCGCTGACCCGCCAATCCCGATATGCAGAATATGCGCAATTTCTCCCATTCCACCCGCTTCAATCACTTCGATCAAGCTGCGCATTCGACTGTGGAGCGTTTTTGCGCGCGCGACGCTGTCAGCTGCGCCCTCGCCTCGTTCAGCGCAATGTCCCGCAGCCCGACCTTCCGTGACATTGACAATTTGTCCACCGAACAAGGCATCGCGCTTTGCGATTAGCCCCGCCGATTGAGCAAGCCTGCCGAACGTCTCCACCACTTCCACCGTGAGATGCGTCTTGGCAAAATCAAATAATATGCCGCAATCATCAATGCTGAAGCGCTGCGTTCTCTCGCAATCGTTTAAGAAAAGCGACTCCAGCGAAACCATTTTTAGTCCCGAAATTGCCTCCCAATCTAGCATTTTATTCATCCCTTGCTTGACGAGAGCCAGTGACAATCGCACAGGCGCTTTATGACTGAAACTAGCCAGCAGCCCCTGCCGCAAACTATCCCCGCAGTGAAGCCGCAAAAATCGGAGAATGCCGAATTTTTGCAGTTTATATTGAAGTTGGCCCTGTTTGTATTGATCCTGCGCAGCTTTATTGCCGCACCGTTTAATATCCCATCGGAATCGATGCTCCCCCGATTGATGATTGGCGACTATTTGATCGTTGCAAAATGGCCGTACGGCTATTCAAAATATTCGCTGCCATTTTCGGTGCCACTCATACCGAGCCGGATATTGGCAAGGGAGCCTGTTCGCGGCGACGTGATCGTATTCAAAGCACCGCCCGGCAACCACACCGATTATATTAAGCGTGTGATTGGCCTTCCCGGTGATTTGATCCAAGTGAAGGGCGGGCAAGTCATTCTCAATGGAAAGCCGATCCCGCGCAAGCGCGTGAGCGATTTTATCGAGCCGCTCACGCTCAATAGCGCCTGTGCCAAGCCAGACACCGCCAAATTCCGCGAGGTAGCAAGCGATGGCACGGTGCGGTGCCGTTATCCGCGTTACCGCGAAACACTGCCCAACGGCCGCAGCTATGATGTGCTTGATCTTGATACACGTTGGACCGATGATACCAGCGTTTATGCCGTACCGAAGGGACATTTGTTCGCAATGGGTGACAATCGTGACCGTAGTGCCGATAGCCGCTTTCCGGCGGTAGAAGGTCAGGGCATTGGCATCGTCCCACAGGAAAACCTTGTCGGGCGCGCGCTCTTTACCGTTTTTTCTACTGACGGGTCTTCAAGCTGGATTAAGCCTTGGACTTGGTTCACCGCTGCGCGTTGGGATCGTATTGGTGAGGGCTTTTGACGATCGACTCTGACTGGCTGGCAAGAGCCACCGGCGTTACTCCCCGTGACGCAAAGCTATATGAACGGGCACTTACGCACGGCAGCTTTGGGGCTGATACATATGAGCGGCTAGAATTCCTAGGCGACCGTGTACTCGGCCTTGTTGTTTCGCGCTGGCTCTATGATCTGTTTCAGGCTGATGCAGAGGGCAAACTCTCGTTCCGCTTCAATAACCTCGTTGCCGGAGCCACTTGCGCGCTGGTCGGCAGAAACATTGGCATTACCCCGCATATCCGGCTGGGCAAGCAAGCCCGCGATGATGGTGCCTTTGATAGCGATAATGTTATAGGTGACGTCGTGGAAGCCTTGATCGGTGCGCTTTACCTTGATCATGGCATCGACGCTGCTCAAGCTTTCATTCGCCGTCACTGGGAGCCCATACTGAGTGGGCAGATTGTGGCTCCACGCCATCCGAAGTCAGCGCTTCAGGAATGGGCCGCAGCCCACAACCGAAAGCCCCCAGTCTATTCGGTGACTGATCGATCAGGTCCCCATCATGCGCCGCGTTTTACCATCAAAGTGTCGCTAGGCTCGGCTGGGGAGGCCGAGGCGGAGGGACGGTCAAAACAGGAAGCAGAATCAGCAGCAGCAGAAGCGCTGCTGGGAAAGTTAACATGACTCAAAAATGTGGCCTAGTAGCGATAGTGGGCGCTCCAAATGCTGGCAAATCAACGCTCGTCAACGCGCTGGTTGGCCAGAAGGTTGCGATTGTCAGCCCCAAGGCACAAACAACGCGCGTCCGCCTGATGGGCATTGCGATGCACGGCCAAACCCAGCTCATGCTCGTTGACACGCCGGGCATTTTTGATCCCAAGCGGCGGCTTGACCGGGCTATGGTGCAGGCGGCGTGGGGCGGCGCTCAGGATGCTGACGTGATTGCGCTGGTGATCGATGCCAAGGGCGGGCTTGGCACCAAGGTCGCTAACATGATCGAGGCGTTGAAAGCGCGCACTGAACCTAAGCTCCTCATCCTCAACAAAGTCGATATTGCTGACAAGGGCAAGCTATTGATCCACGCCCAGCGCCTCAATGAACAGATCAATTTCACTGAAACATTGTTTGTCAGTGCCGCGACGGGTGACGGCCTTGAACTGCTCAAAGATCGGTTGGCGGCGCACATGCCCGTGGGGCCGTGGAACTTCCCCGAAGATCAGGTGAGCGACGCGACCGAACGGATGACCGCCGCTGAGATCACGCGTGAACAGCTTTTCCTCCAGCTCCACGCCGAACTGCCACAGGCAAGTGCTGTTGAAACCGAGAAGTATGAGGAACGCAGCGACGGCTCGGTTGAAATTCATCAGCAAATTCTTGTCGAACGGCCAACGCAGCGCGCGATCGTGCTTGGTAAAGGCGGCGCGCGATTGAAAGAAATCGGATCACGTGCACGTGCCGAAATCGCGCTTAATCTCGGGCGGCGGGTGCATCTCTACCTCCATGTCAAGGTAAACCCCAAATGGGAGGATGACCGCGAGCATTACCGCAATATCGGGTTAGATTGGGTCGATTAGCCCAATATCTCCTCAACCCATGCAGGCACTAGATCAGTCGCCACGCCCATCCGGCTTTCATCGAAGAAATGGCTCCCCTGCGATGGCTCAAGATTAAGCTCCAATGTCCGCGCGCCGTAATGCCGGGCGGTGCGCACATAGCCAGCGGCAGGATAAACCGCGCCCGATGTGCCGATTGAAACGAACAGATCGGCGCGCGCGACCGCCGCCTCAATCTCATCCATTCGGTAAGGCATTTCGCCGAACCAGACGATATCAGGGCGAAGCGCCGTTTCACCACAGTTGAGGCAGGGTGGCCGATCAAGGAGCGTCGCGCGCCATTCACCCCGCGCATCACACACGGTGCACCACGCCGAAAGATGCTCCCCGTGCATGTGGATCAGGCGCCCTGTTCCAGCGCGTTCATGCAAATCATCAACATTCTGTGTGATGATGGTGAGTTCACCCGGCCAGCGCGCGTCAAGTTCAGCAAGCGCATTATGCGCCGCATTAGGCTCAACTTGTTGAACAAATGCCCGCCGCATATCATAGAAGCGCAGCACCAAATCGGGATCACGCGCAAAAGCCTCTGGCGTTGCGACATCTTCAACCCGGTGCTGCTCCCAAAGGCCACCAGCGTCACGGAATGTGCCAACGCCGCTTTCGGCCGAAATGCCAGCGCCTGTCAGGATCACGATATTGCGGATGTCTTTCATGTGCCCCATGAAGCATACAGTAAACAAAGAGGCAAATCATGACCAATATCGGAATCATTGGCAGCGAAGGCCGCATGGGGGCCGCACTCAAGGCGGCCATCGCAGAGGCGGGTGCTGCGCTCTCCGGCGGGATTGACGTCGGCGGCGATCCAATCGCGCTTGCCAAAATGAGCGATGTCCTCGTTGATTTCTCATCCCCCAAGGCACTCGTTGGCAATCTCGGCGCGGCAGTTGCGGCGGGCAGACCGATCCTGATCGGCACCACGGGGCTTGATGAGGATCATCACCGCACAATTGATGATGCCGCGCGCCATATCGCGGTGCTTCAGACAGGCAACACCTCGCTCGGCATCACGTTGCTCGCGCGGCTGGTGAAAGAGGCGGCGGCGCGGCTTGGCCCCGATTGGGATATTGAGATTGCCGAGCTTCATCACCGGCACAAGGTTGACGCGCCGTCAGGCACAGCGCTGCTACTCGGCGAGGCAGCAGCGGCAGGGCGCGGCATCCCCCTCGCCCGCCACAGCGAACGCGGACGCGACGGCCACACCGGCGCGCGCGCACCCGGTGCCATCGGCTTTGCCAGCTTGCGCGGCGGATCAGCCGCGGGCGATCACACCGTGCTGATTGCGGGCGAAGGCGAACGCATCGAGCTAACCCACCGCGCCGAAAACCGCAGCATCTTCGCACGCGGCGCAGTCAAGGCGGCACTCTGGCTGACAGGAATGCCCGCCGGGCGGTACGGGATGGATCAGGTGCTGGGGATGTGAGTACAGACTAGCCGCATTAGCGCAGTCTGGGAGAGTTGGAAGACCTAGGCGGGTTCGAAAAAGGGCTTGTAGCTGTGCTTGGAGGTTTCGGCTCAAACATCCACCCACTCTGCCCTAGGATAGCCCATCGCATAGAGAATTGCGCTGAGATCGCCGTGCAAAACTGCCGCTGATGCTGCCGCGCGGGTTTTGGGTTTGGCGTGGTACGCGACGCCGAGGCCTGCGGCTTCGATCATTGGGATGTCGTTCGCGCCGTCGCCCACTGCGAGCGTTGCCTCGACGTTAAGCCCGCGTTCTGCCATCGCGGCGAAGAGCGCATCGCGTTTGCTCTCCGCGCCGATGATTGGGTCGGCGACGGTGCCGTCAAGCATTCCGCCTGCGATGCCCAGCCGATTGGCGATCACGCGGTCAAAACCGATATCGGCGCCAACTGGTTCGGCAAAGCGCGTGAAGCCGCCCGAAACAAGCACGGCGTATCCACCATTTGCGCGGACAGTGCGGACGAGTTCGCGGGCACCGGGCATGATTTTCACCCGCTCGGCAAGGCATTGCTCAATAGCAGTTTCTGGGAGACTTTGGAGAAGGGCAACGCGGCCGCGCAGGGCACCCTCAAAATCAAGCTCGCCGCGCATGGCGGCCTCAGTTACTGCGGCAATTTCGGCCTTGATCCCGGCGTAATCGGCGAGTTCATCAATACATTCGACCGTGATCATCGTTGAATCCATGTCAGCAATAATTAGTGTGCGGCGGCGATGTGCGGTGGCCTGAACGATGACGTCAACACCGGGGATTGCTTCCTCAAGTGCCTGTCTTGCCGCTGTGGCATCGCCGGTAAAATGGAGATCTATCGCTTTGTTTGGTTCAACCACATTTTGGGAAAGGTTAGTAACACCTGCCTCCGCCAGCCGATCCGCTGCGGACGAAATATCTCCCGCTTGTAGGATTTCGGCTGCTATCAGGGTGGCTGTGAACACAAAACTTCCTTTGATTGAGGGCAAACGCCCGCGCGTCGTGCTTATTGCGGGGCCGACGGCGAGCGGCAAGTCCGATATTGCATTGGCGCTCGCAAAATTGCTGCCCGCAACGATCATCAATGCCGATGCGAGCCAAGTTTATGCCGATCTGCGCATCTTAAGCGCGCGTCCGTCAATCGCGGATGAGGACGCCTCGCCACACCGGTTGTTTGGCCATATCGACGGGGCGCAGGCGTGTTCAGCCGCAAATTGGGCGGATGAGGCCAAGGCGGCAATTGCCGAGGCGATTGCGGCGGAGCGCTTACCGATCCTCGTTGGCGGCACCGGGCTTTATATGCGGACGTTGCTTGATGGCATTGCCCCCGTGCCCGAGATTGATCCCACTATTCGCGCCAAAGTGCGGCGTCTTGACGTCAGTTTGGCCTATGCCGCGCTATTGCATGAGGATGCAGAGGCCGCAGCGCGCCTAATGCCAAGTGACCGCACGCGCATTGCCCGCGCGCTTGAGGTCATTCGTTCAACCGGACGACCGCTTAAGGACTGGCAGGCGCAGAGCGTTGGCGGGATTGCTGATCAGATCCACCTCGTCCCCGTCATCCTGCTGCCGCCGCGTGACTGGCTATATACCCGCTGTGATGCGCGCTTTGCGATGATGCTTGAACGGGGTGGAATACACGAGGTTGAAGCATTACTGGCGCGAAAGCTCGATCCAGCACTGCCGGTAATGCGCGCGATTGGGGTGCGCGAGGTGAGCGCCATCCTCGCCAATCCCGACGTCACAGCAGAGCAGACCAATCTCGCGCAGATTGCGACGCGCCAATATGCAAAGCGGCAGTTTACTTGGTTTCGCAATCAGTTCCCGAGCGCGTGGCTCCGCGCTGAATGTGAAATAAATAATGATATGGTCAATAAATTAGCAATAAAATTACGTGATATAGCATTGACATAGCGTTTTATATCATTAGAGCGCCCGGTTCTGGACAAATGCGCTGCACCGCAACAAAGCGGCGCGTTGACTAACAAGGAAGATGAAATCATGACCGCAGAACAATCAGGAGCCGATATCCTTATCGCTGCGCTGTGCGATCTCGGTGTTGATGTGATTTTTGGCTATCCCGGTGGCGCAGTGCTGCCGATTTATGACGCGATCTTCAAGCAAAAGCGGATCAAGCATATCCTTGTCCGTCATGAGCAAGCCGCGACGCATGCCGCTGAGGGCTATGCGCGTTCAACGGGCAAGCCCGGTGTTGTACTCGTCACGAGCGGTCCCGGCGCGACCAATGCAGTCACCGGCATTACTGACGCATTGATGGATTCAATCCCGATGGTGGTGATCACTGGCCAAGTTGCGACGCATCTGATTGGCTCTGACGCGTTTCAGGAGGCTGATACTGTCGGGATCACGCGCCACTGCACCAAACATAATTATCTCGTCAAATCTCCTGATGCGCTTGGTGATATCATCCATGAGGCGTTTCACATCGCGACGTCAGGCCGCCCCGGCCCGGTGGTGATTGATATTCCAAAGGACGTTCAAGTCGCGACGGCGCGTTACCGCAAGCCCGGCCCGATCAATCACAAAAGCTATCGTCCGCAGATTAAGCCCGATATCAGCCTGATCGAAGCAGCGGTTGAAATGATTGCCGCTGCAGAACGGCCAATCCTTTATACCGGCGGCGGCATCATCAACAGCGGCCCCGGCGCAGCGCAAATCCTGCGAGAGCTTGCGCGGATCACAGGTGCACCCGTCACGTCAACGCTGATGGGGTTGGGTGCCTATCCTGCATCGGGTGAAGCTTGGCTGGGGATGCTCGGTATGCACGGCACTTATGAGGCCAATTGGGCGATGAACCAAGCCGACCTTATCGTCTGTCTCGGCGCGCGGTTTGATGATCGAATCACGGGTCGGCTTGATGCTTTTTCGCCTAAATCAAAGAAGATACACTTTGATATTGATAGAAGTTCGATCAACAAAACCGTCCGGGTGGACTTGGCCGTAGTCGGCGATGTTGGCCGCGCGATGGAAGATATGGTCAAGATTTGGAAAAGCCGCCAGCATCAGAAAGCTGATCTTTCGGCTTGGTGGCAGCGGATTGATGAATGGCGCGCAAAAAAATCACTGAGCTTCCCTGAATCGAAGACTGAAATTATGCCGCAAGCCGCAGTCCGCGCTTTGTGGGCGGCGACGCACAAGAAGAATCCGATCATCACAACTGAGGTTGGCCAGCACCAAATGTGGGCCGCACAGCATTTTGATTTTGAAAGCCCGAATAAATGGCTGACATCGGGCGGGCTTGGCACGATGGGCTACGGCCTGCCCGCCGCGATTGGAGCGCAGCTTGGTAATCCCAATACGCTTGTCATTGATATTGCGGGGGAAGCCTCGATCCAGATGAATATTCAGGAACTGGCAACCGCGAGGCAATACCGCCTGCCCGTCAAGATTTTCATCCTCAACAATGAATATATGGGGATGGTGCGACAGTGGCAGGAACTCACATATTCCAGTCGTTATTCAGAGAGTTATAGCGATAATCTTCCAGATTTTGTTAAGCTTGGCGAAGCGTATGGCTGGAAGGGCATCCGTATCGAGCATCCCGATGATCTTGCAAGCGGGATCAAAGCGATGCTTGATCATGATGGCCCAGTGATTGTCGATTGTATGGTGGCAAAGCTCGCCAATTGCTTCCCAATGATCCCAAGCGGCGCAAGCCATGTTGAAATGATGCTCGGCGATGATAAGGTTTCGGGCGAAATGTCCGATGAAGCGAAGGCGCTGGTCTGATGCACATTAGAACTGCCCCGTCTGAACGGCACACACTTTCGGTAACCGTGACCAATGAACCCGGCATTCTTGCGCGGATTGCGGGCATGTTTTCGGCGCGTGGCTATAATATCGAAAGCCTAACCGTCGCTGATATCAGCGACGATGACATGATCAGCCGGATTACCATCGTCACTACCGGAACGCCTGCTGTGATTGAACAGGTTGTGGCGCAGCTCGACCGGCTCGTGCCCGTGCATAAAGTGACTGACCTGACTGTGCTCGGTGATCATGTCGAACGTGAACTTGCCTTAGTGAAAGTCGCAGGCGTGGGTGATCAGCGGATAGAAGCGCTCCGCCTTGCAGACGTTTTTCGCGCAAATGTGGTTGACACGACCATTTTGAGTTTTGTCTTTGAAGTCACTGGAAACTCAATAAAAATTGATCGATTTATCGAGTTGATGAGTGAAATTGGCCTTGTCGAAGTCGCCCGCGCAGGGGTCGTCGCAATGGCACGAGGCAAGGAAGCCGTTTGAAATTCATAAAAAAGGGAAGACACTCAATGCGCGTATATTATGATGCCGATGCCGATCTTAAACTGATCGAGAATAAAAAGATCGCGATCATTGGCTATGGCAGCCAAGGCCACGCCCATGCACAGAATTTGCGCGACTCAGGCGTTAAAGAGGTTGGTGTCGCACTACGTGCTGGTTCGGTAACCGCAAAAAAAGCTCAGGACGCTGGTTTCAAGGTGCTGACCAATGCCGAAGCCGCGAAATGGGCCGATATCATCATGATGCTTGCCCCCGATGAACACCAGGCGGCGATTTATGCAGAAGATCTCCATGCCAATATGAAGCAGGGTGCCGCGCTTGCTTTCGCGCATGGCCTCAACGTGCATTTCGGCTTGATTGAGCCGCGCGCTGATCTTGACGTGATTATGATCGCGCCAAAGGGGCCGGGGCATACAGTACGTAGCGAATATCAACGCGGCGGCGGCGTCCCTTGCCTGATCGCGGTGCATCAGGATGTCAGTGGCAACGCGCATGATATCGGCCTCGCCTATGCCAGCGGGCTTGGCGGTGGACGCAGTGGAATCATCGAAACCAATTTCCGCGAAGAATGCGAAACCGATCTGTTCGGCGAACAAGCTGTGCTGTGCGGTGGCATTACGCACCTGATCCAAGCAGGCTTTGAAACGCTGACCGAGGCTGGCTATGCGCCCGAAATGGCCTATTTTGAGTGTCTGCACGAGACCAAGCTGATTGTTGATCTGCTCTATGAAGGCGGCATTGCCAACATGCGCTATTCGATCAGCAACACTGCCGAATACGGCGACATCACTACCGGTCCACGTATCATCACCGATGAGACCAAGGCCGAAATGAAGCGCGTACTAGCCGATATCCAATCGGGCCGGTTTGTGAAGAATTTCGTGCTCGATAACCGCGCGGGGCAGCCTGAACTCAAGGCCGCTCGCAAGGCTGCCGCTGCACATCCGATTGAAAAGGTCGGCTCAGAACTGCGCGCAATGATGCCGTGGATCGCCAAAAATAAGCTGGTAGATCAGAGCAAGAATTGAGCTAGTGCCGCCTTTGTGGTTAATTTCTCTTGACGATGGGGCGGCACAGGAACAGCCTGTTGCCGCCCCGCTTCATTTAGGAGATGCCCAATGCGCAAATTGCTAATTGTCCTTCCGCTAACTGCTGCTGTTCCGTTCATTGCCAACCATTCGGTCAATGCTGCTGGCCCGTGGCAGATGGGCCCCGATGCCAAAACCATCACAGGTGGTCGCTATACGATTGATGGCGCGCATACCCTGATTGGCTGGCGCGTGTTGCACCTATTTTTTAACGACTATTTCGGCGCATTTGGCAATCCAACGGGTGAACTTAACCTCGACATCGCCAATCCGTCCAAATCATCGGTAACAATCGATATCCCGATCAGTGGGCTGGTGACTGCGAGTGAAAAGCTGACAGGCCACATGAAAACCAAAGATTTTTTTGACGCGGATAAATTTCCGTCGGCCAAATTTGTATCAACCAGCGTCAGGGTCAGCAAATTGAACGCCGTAATCACTGGCAATCTGACGATTCTCGGCGTCACCAAACCCATCACGCTCAAAGCGAATTTGAGCGGCAACGGCCCAAACCTGTTCAGAAACAAGGTCGAAACTGTCGGATTCCATGCAAAAACATCGATCAACCGCAGCGAATGGGGCATGAGTTATGGCCTCCCCGGCGTTTCGGACAAGGTTGACCTTGATATCACGGCGGCATTTGAAAAAGCGCCCTAGACAAATGGGCGGTCATATCGTTATCAGAACGATATGACCGCAACGCAAGGCCTTCTCCTACTACGACTTACGCGCCCTTAGGCGCGCGCTTTCTTGCGTGGATACGCCGCGCAGCCGCTGCTTAAGGGCTAAAAATTCAGACCCAAGGCATAAGTGAGAAGACCAATGCTTCGCGATCCTTCGCAAAAATACCGCCCGTTCCCGCAAATTGATCTGCCCAATCGGCAATGGCCAAGCCGTACCATAACTGCCGCACCGCGCTGGCTCTCAACTGACCTGCGCGATGGTAATCAGGCGCTGATTGACCCAATGGACGGTGAGAAGAAGACACGCTTTTTCGACCTGCTGGTTAAGGTTGGCCTCAAAGAGATTGAGGTTGGTTTTCCAGCGGCTGGGGCAACTGAGTTTGATTTTATCTCAGGGCTGGTGACGTCGGGTCGAGTTCCTGACGATGTTTTGATCCAAGTGCTCACCCAGTCCCGCCGCGACCTCATCGAAACCAGTTTCCAGTCGCTCAAGGGCGCGCGCGCGGCCATCGTCCATCTCTACAACGCGGTTTCGCCTGCGTGGCGCAAAATCGTGTTTCAGATGGATATGGCGGATATCAAACAAATCGCGATTGACGGTGCCAAGGTGCTTCGCGATGAGGCCGCCAAACAGCCTGATACAGCGTGGCATTTTGAATATTCCCCCGAAACCTTTTCAACCGCCGAGCTTGATTTCAGCCTAGAATGTTGTGCAGCGGTGATGGATATCCTCAAGCCAACGCCTGAGCGGCCAATCATTTTCAACCTGCCTGCCACGGTCGAGGCGGCCACGCCCAATATCTATGCTGATCAAATTGAATATTTCGGACGCAATATTCCCAATCGCGATAGCGTGGTGATCAGCCTTCACACCCACAATGATCGCGGCACTGGCGTCGCGGCGGCAGAACTTGGGCTGATGGCGGGCGCTGACCGGGTTGAGGGCTGCCTATTCGGCAATGGTGAGCGGACGGGGAATTGCTGCCTCGTTACGCTTGGTCTTAATATGTACACACAAGGCGTTGATCCGAAGCTTGATTTTTCAAATATCGATAGCATCATCAAGACCGTTGAATATTGCAATGCCCTCCCCGTCCATCCGCGCCATCCTTATGCCGGTGAACTCGTTTTCACAGCCTTTTCAGGGTCGCATCAGGACGCGATCAAGAAAGGGTTTGCCGCCCAAGCGGCCCGCAACGATGCCTATTGGGAGGTGCCCTATCTTCCAATCGACCCTGCCGACCTTGGCCGCGATTATGAAGCGGTGATCCGGGTTAACTCTCAGTCTGGCAAGGGCGGCATCGCTTGGGTGCTTGAGCAGGACAAAGGCCTTAAACTTCCCAAACGGATGCAGGCCGATTTCAGCCGCGTGGTGCAGCAGCTTGCCGACGAAACCAGCCGTGAACTTAACGCCGCCGATATTTGGGGGGCGTTCGTCAAACATTATGCGATTGAACCGCCGCAGCGCTTCAACCTGGAACAATATGAAGAGGGCCGCGCCAGCAACGGCGACCGCATTTTCACTGGCAAGATTGTGGTCGATGGCACCGCCCGTTCAGTCAGCGGACGCGGCAATGGCCTAATTTCTTCGGTTCTTGCCGCAATCAAGGACGAATGGGGCGTAGCACTTGATGTCGTCGATTATTCCGAACACGCCATTGGCCAAGGCTCAAATGTGAAGGCTGCGGCCTATATCGAATGCAAAACGCCTAGTGGCCAAATTATCTGGGGCGTTGGCATTGACGAAGATGTTGCGACGGCCAGCGTGCGTGCGGTGTTGAATGCAGCGGGCGGGGTTGATACGGACGCGAAATGAACAATACTGATTTTATCGCTGGCCTGCCCAAGGCTGAACTGCACCTTCATATCGAGGGGAGCCTTGAACCCGAACTGATGTTTGCGCTCGCCAAGCGAAACGGGATCGATATTCCGTTCGCGAATGTTGAAGAGGTGCGCGCGGCGTATAGCTTTTCACGGCTTCAGGATTTCCTCGACATTTATTACGCGGGGGCCGATGTGCTGCGCACGCAGACTGATTTCCATGATCTGGCGATGGCTTATTTTGATCGCGCCGCCGCCGACAATGTCCGCCATGCCGAGATTTTCTTTGATCCACAGACGCATACCGCGCGCGGCATAAGCTTTGATGTTGTGATCGGCGGGCTGCTCTCAGCGATGGACGAGGCGCGGGCAAAACATGGTCTGACGTCAAAACTGATCATGTGTTTCCTTCGTCATCTTGACGAGGATGACGCATTTGCAACGTTAAAGGCCGCAGAACCTTGGTTTGACCGGATCGCCGCCGTTGGCCTCGATTCAAGCGAAGTTGGCCATCCGCCAAGCAAATTTGCGCGCGTGTTTGCCGCCGCTGCTGATGCTGGCCTGCGCTGTGTGGCGCATGCCGGGGAAGAAGGCCCGCCCGAATATGTTTATGAGGCGCTTGATCTGTTGAAGGTTGATCGGCTTGATCATGGCAATCGCTCGCTTGAGGACGATGCGCTGATCGCGCGCTTGGCGGCGTCTGGAATGACGCTTACGGTCTGTCCGCTTTCTAACACTAAGCTGTGTGTGGTCGATGATATGGCCAATCATCCGATTGGGCGGATGCTCGATTTGGGGCTGAAAGCGACGGTCAATTCGGATGATCCCGCCTATTTTGGTGGTTACGTCAATGCCAATTACCACGCGCTGGCGGCGGCGAGCATCGTCAATCGCGATCAAATCGTGACTCTCGCGCGTAATAGTTTTACTGGTTCATTTCTCGGCGTGGAGGATGTCGCGCGCCATCTAGCCGAGGTTGACGCCTATGTTGCGGCGGCGGCATGAGCAGCCCTGCCCTGCTCTATATTGATCAGACGCAATTCATTGAGGATGTTCGCGCGCTCGCGGCGCTTCTCCGCAGTGGCGATTGGCAACCCGATTTCATTGTTGGGATTGGGCGTGGTGGGCTTGTTCCTGCGGTATTCCTGAGCCACGCAACCGGGATTGCGCTGCTTTCGGTTGATCATTCGAGCAAGGTGCCAACCTTTGGTGACGAGTTGCTCGCAAAGCTTGCTGACAAGACTAAGGACGGTATTCGCCTGCTAATCGTGGACGATATCAACGATTCGGGCAAAACACTGCGCTATCTTCGGCAGGAATTTCTCAAAACAGGCGGCGTAGCGGCGCATCTGCGCGTGGCAGTGCTGATCGATAATATCCGCTCAATCGAAACCGTTGACTACCGCGCGCGCACGATTGACCGAAATGAAGAACCGCGCTGGTTCGTCTTCCCGTGGGAGGCGATGGCCGAGCGCGAGGACATGCTGGTTGATGCAGCGGTCAAGCATCACACACCCAACTGACGCCTGGTAAACCACAGCGTAATCAGCGGCGGGATCACCCATTGCAGAAACGGTGACATGCCAACGCCGAATAGCACCGGCATCAACGGCGAATAAGCCCACACCCCCATCTCAGTCGCGATCAACTCAATAGCGCTGGTAATCGCAAGGCCGGTAATCAGAAAAATCAGCACATGGCTGCGCTCGCCCGCGACAAACCAATAGCGTGACCGCGCGAAGGCCGATGCCGTCCAAAAAGCGATCAGCATGATGAAGCCATCAGCCACGGTCGCCGCCGCGCACATTGTGATTACTGGCCAATAGGGCGTATCGGCGGGCGGCAGAGCAAACAACGGCATCTGCAACATTTCCCACACGAAATTGAGCAGGAAGGCAAAGATATAGACGTTGAATTCGGGTAGTGAGGTGATGCGGCGCAATAACGGGAGTTTCGTCTGTTTCATGCTGGTTGTAATATGATGTGTGGGTTTGGACTTAAAGCCATAGTAATTGGGTCTCCAGCCATCATCATCCCTCCTGTGATGACAATGCCCATTACTCCCGCAAGACGGATGAGGCTACCATCATCAGCGTAGTCAAGCACTGCCTGCATCAGGCCTAGAATAAGGCCATTAAGCTGATGACAGGGATTGCGTAGGCCTGTAATCTCAATCGCCGCTTCATCTCCAATCTGAAGCCGCGTCCCCGCAGACAGCCCAAGCAAATCAATCCCGTGCGTGGTGATATTCTCGCCCATCATCGCTGGGCCAACCACGAAGCCCTTACCCGCCAACATGTCGAACAGTTCGGCATGGATCAGATGCACCTGGCGCAAATTTGGCTGGGTTGGATCTTTGGCAACACGGCTGCGGTGCTTGACCGTTGCGCCGCAGTGGACATCGCCTTGCACGCCTTGGCCAGCAATCAGGTTGATCGAGTCTTGTATGTCTTTGGTAATGCGATGAGCCCCTCGTGCAGCAACCGCAACAACAACCCCCATCATTTCCTCCCGAACAGTTTCTCAATATCACCGTGCGCGAGCTTCACCCAAGTAGGCCGACCGTGGTTGCACTGGCCCGAGTGTGGCGTAACCTCCATTTCGCGGAGCAGCGCGTTCATCTCGGCGACCGAAAGCACCCTGCCCGCACGCACTGAACCGTGACACGCCATTGTGCCCGCCACCGCATCAATCCGTTCTTTGAGCGACAATGCTTCACCGTGCGCGGCGAGTTCATCGGCAAGATCAGTCACCAGCCCTTGAATATCGCCTGTGCCAAGCACTGCTGGCGTCGCGCGCACCAGTACAGCGCCAGCGCCGAAGCGTTCAAGCTCAAGTCCAAATGCGGCCAAATCTGTGATCCGCGCCTCAAGCCGGTCACACGCGCTTTCGTCAAGTTCGACGACTTCGGGGATCAGCAGTGCTTGGCTTGCGACCCCACCGCTCTCAACCGCGCGGCGCATGCGTTCAAGCACCAGTCGTTCGTGCGCGGCGTGTTGATCGACAAGGATCAACCCGTCTTCAGCCTCAGCGACAATATAGGTTTGCGCAATCTGACCGCGCGCAACGCCAAGCGGGTGCGCTGTCTGTTCGGGGATTGGCGCGTCGGATATTTCAGCGCGCGCAAGCGGCGGCGGGGCTGCAAAATGGCTGCGATTGTCCCAGACGCGCCCCTGCAAAGACGTCGCAGGTGCTGGCCAAGCCGATTGCAGCGGCTCGCTTTGCCAACGGCCAAGCGCTGCGACGGAGGGAAGCGGTGCGCGTTCCTGCCCTGCCTCATCAAGCGCCCGGCGCAGTCCGCTCACAATCAGCCCGCGCACTAACGCTGGATCGCGGAAGCGCACTTCGGTTTTTGCGGGATGCACATTGATGTCAACTTCACTGAGCGGAACATCAAGGAACAGCGCCACAACCGCGTGACGATCACGCGCGAGCATATCAGCGTAGGCACCGCGCACCGCCCCGGTCAGAAGCCGGTCTTTGACTGGCCGACTATTCACGAATAGATATTGATGATCAGCTACCCCGCGATTGAACGTCGGCAAGCCGGCAACGCCAGTGAGCCGAAATCCCTCTCGCTCAAAATCAAGCCCAACGCTGGCCTCAGCCAACGCCCGATCAGTCAGCGCCGCCACGCGGTCAGGCCCGCTTTCGCCGCCTGCAACCATCATCGTGCGCCTGCCGCCATGTTCCATAGAGAAACTGACGTCTGCCCGCGCCATCGCCAGCCGTTTCACAACATCAACGCAGGCTGCATATTCGGCGCGCTCCGAACGGAGGAATTTGCGCCGCGCGGGCACTTTGGCAAATAACTCCGCGACTTGAACGCGGGTTCCGGGCGGAACTGCTGACGGCCCCTCATCCACAGTCTCACCATTATCGACGGTCAAACGCCAGCCATCGCCGCCGCGCACCCGGCTTTCGATCGTCAACCGCGCGACGCTTGCAATTGAAGGCAAAGCCTCGCCGCGAAAGCCAAGCGTTGTCACCGCTTCTATCGCATCACCGGGCAATTTTGACGTGGCATGACGCTCCAGCGCAAGCGCCATTTCAGGCGGAGACATGCCGCACCCATCGTCAGCAACGTCGATCAGCTCGATCCCGCCTGCAAGCAGCGTAATCTCAATGCGCGTGGCGCCCGCGTCAATCGCGTTTTCGACAAGTTCTTTGAGCGCTGCGGCTGGCCTTTCGACCACTTCACCCGCAGCGATACGATTGACAAGCGTTGAAGGCAGCCGACGTATTGACATAATCGACGCCCTAGACCAATCGCTCGGCTTCCGCGAGAGAGCAGATTAACGAATCGGGGCGATTTTATCGCACCGGGCTGCTATCAAGCGGTCAAGCCAGCTTTTGCGTGTATCCAGAAACGGACTTTTGATGATTTTTTCGCGGTTTTTCAAATTCATGTCGCATGACATGGCCATCGATCTCGGCACAGCGAACACTATCGTATATCTTCGCGGCAAAGGCATAGTCCTTAATGAACCTTCAGTGGTCGCGATTGAAACCATCAACGGCATCAGACGCGTCAAGGCTGTTGGAGAAGACGCCAAGTTGATGATGGGCAAAACATCCGGCACGGTTGAGGCTATTCGCCCTCTCCGCGATGGCGTGATCGCCGATATCGAAGTCGCCGAAATTATGATCAAGCATTTCATTCATAAAGTACATGGTCAACGCCGCTTCCCAAGCTGGCCCGAAATTGTCATTTGCGTCCCGTCAGGCTCAACTTCGGTTGAACGCCGAGCTATTCGTGATGCGGCGTCAAATGCCGGGGCAAGTCAGGTTCACCTTATTCTTGAACCAATGGCAGCGGCTATCGGCGCGGACATGCCGGTAACTGAGCCTGTTGGCTCAATGGTGGTTGATATAGGCGGCGGGACAACCGAGGTTGCAGTGCTTTCACTACGCGGGCTTGCCTACACCATGTCAGTCCGCGTCGGCGGCGATAAGATGGACGAGGCGATTGTCTCCTATGTGCGCCGTAATCATAATCTATTGATCGGTGAAAGCACCGCTGAGCGGATCAAGAAGGAAGTCGGCGTTGCCAAACCACCGCTCGACGGTGTGGGTAAAACAATACACATTAAGGGTCGCGACCTTGTGAACGGTGTACCGAAGGAAATCACGATCAATCAGGGTCAGATTGCCGAAGCGCTCGCCGAGCCTGTTGGTACGATCGTTGAAGGCGTCCGCATCGCGCTTGAAAACACCGCGCCTGAACTTGCTGCTGATATTGTGGATCAGGGCATTGTCCTCACGGGCGGCGGTGCATTGCTAAGCGGGCTTGACGAAGTATTGCGCGATGAAACCGGGCTCCCAGTGACCGTTGCTGACGACCCACTGACCTGTGTCGCGCTTGGTACAGGCCGCGCACTGGAAGATCCGATCTTCCGGGGCGTGCTGCTGACTGCTTAACTGAAAGGCTGCCGATATGGCGCCGCCATCGCCAAGGCGCCCCGGATTTTCCAAGCGGGTGCAATTTAGCCTGTTTGCAGGCTATGTTTTTGCGATAATCGGCGCGCTTTTTGCGATGCTTTTGATTGTTACTGCGCGGGTTGATCCGACGGGTCATACAGCGCTTCAGAGCATTGTTGCCGACATAACGTCACCAATTTCATCAACGCTGCGTGCGGCGGTCAACACCGTGAAAGGTTTAGGCGGTGGGGCAGCCGCCTATTTTGATGCAGCGTCTAAAAATCGAGCGATGTCACAAGAATTGAAACTCGCGCGGGCTAAACTGATTGAGGGTGAGGCCAATGCGCTCGAAAATCGACGTCTCAAGCACTTGCTTGCAATAGTTGAGCAAAAAACGCCACGCCCGATTACGGCGCGTATCGTCAGTTCATCGGCAACAAGCAGCAGACGCTATGCAACGCTTGCCGCTGGGGCAGTCCACGGCGTCGAAGTCGGGCAACCGGTACGTGCCGCCGACGGTTTGGTTGGTAGGATTGTGCAACGCGGCCAGTTCGCATCGCGCGTTTTGCTGATCATCGACAGCGAAATTATTGTCCCCGTCAAGCGCGTGAGTGACGGCGCGCCAGCACTTGCCATCGGCCTTGGTGAAGGCAGAATTGAGCTGCGCACGCTTGCTGCCGGAACCAACCCATTCAAGATCGGTGATGTTTTCGTAACCTCAGGCACAGGCGGGATTTACACACCCGGCATCCCCGTTGCGATTGCTGTCAGACGAACGCGCGATGCGACCTTTGGCAGGCCGCTTGCGAACCCGGAATCGTTGGATTTTGCGATTGTGGAACCGGTTTATATCGCGCCTCTACCGCCCATTGAACCATCGGAAACGGCGCAGTAGTGCCGCGCCCTCCGCGCACCCGAATTGATCGCCCGCCGTCATCGCTCCGCCTGACGGGCACACCGATCATTACCGCAATGCTTGGATCGATGGCCCCGTTGTTGCCGATGATTGCGTCAACGCCGCTCGTGCCGCCATTTGGATTGATGATATTGGTTGCGTGGCGCTTACGCCACCGGACGATCTGGCCCGCATGGATTGGCTTGCCACTTGGCCTTTGGGACGACATATTCAGCGGCCAGCCACTCGGATCAGCGATGCTGCTGTGGACAATTGCAATGCTCGGACTTGAGGTGATCGACCGGCGGATGGTGTGGCGCGATTTTTGGCAAGATTGGGGCTTGGCGGCGGTTATTGTCACCGCAACACTGTTTGGCGGACTGGTCATCGCCAATTTGACCGGCGGCAACACATCAGCAATCGTTATGCTTCCCCAGATCATTGTGTCAATCGCGCTCTTCCCATTGCTGGCACGGGGCTGTGCGATGATTGATGCGTGGCGACTGCTGCGATGAACACGACAAAGCGTATCGTAACCGAAGCACAGCAGAATTTCAGCTTCACCCGGCGTGCGCTTGTGCTGGGCGGCGCGCAAATTGCGATTGGCGCGGTGCTCGCGGGGCGCATGGCGTATATCTCAATCGCACAGAATGAGCGCTACTCTCTGCTCGCCGAGAGCAACCGCGTGAACCTCACCCTAATGCCTCCGCGTCGCGGTTGGGTTGTTGATCGGACAGGTAAGCCGCTGGCGCTCAACCGCACCGCATTTCGGATCGATATTATTCCTGACCGAATTCGCGACAAGCCCCGCGTGCTTGGTGAGCTTCAAAAACTGCTCGCCCTGCCCGATGATGAAATTCAGCGGATTAGCACGGAAATCAGCAAAAATGCTGGATATCAGCCCGTTCAAGTCGCCCAAAATCTCAGTTGGGATCAGTTCGCGGCGGTAAGCATCCGCGCGCCAGAGCTTCCCGGAGTTGCGCCAGGGCAATCGTTCAACCGTTATTATCCAACCGGAGCGGCGGTTGGTCATTTGCTTGGTTATGTCGGCGCGGCATCGGCCAAGGATTACGAAAAAACCAAAGACCCGCTGCTGATCCTGCC
>JBBTEI010000095.1:0-43114 GCA_038042405.1 Pseudomonadota bacterium | reverse complement strand
AGACAGCCTTGAATCAACCGACAAGTCTTATGTCAACCTTTGTCCACGAAACCTAATTTAGAGCATTCTAAATAAAAGGATCGCGCAGCAGATGCTTTATGCTGATAAACCAGCAATTCCGAATTCAGCCTAACAAGCCTAAGTGGAGTTGAGAAATGGGCAGAAAGCTCCTCTCGCGCCTCAGCTAAGGCTTGTAAATTTTTGGCGATTGTATATTTGACAAATGCAAAGGCGTAAGCGTCTTGCAAACTCAGAACTAACCCGCTTGTTATCGCTTGGCTGGCTTCTTTTCGATAGGCGCTTTCGCGATAGCTCGGAACGACTGCTTGAAGGAGGCTTCATCCTCATTACATTCGAGCGCACGCGCTGCTTCCTTGAAATTTTCGACTTGCGATTTTCCGTCCAAACGACAATCTCCTTTCATAGTGGGGCAATACCACAGAAATATAGAGTCGTGCAAAGGGGATTGTTATGGTTGCAGCCTTCAAGAACATCGATACCGTGCCTGTTGGCCGCATTTTTCTGTTACTTGACAACCCTCGGCACGAGCCATTCGATTCAGAGGCCAAAGCAATTGAGCATCTCTGCGAAAAAGAAGATATTTACCCACTGGCAAGGGACATCGCTAAGAATGGACTTAATCCACTCGAACGGCTGGCGCTTTTTCCTGTCGAAAAGCGCAAAGGCAGTAAAGGCGACGCCAGCTACCATGTAGCAGAAGGAAACCGCCGAATTTGCGCTGTTAAGTTGCTTCATGATCCTGAGCTTGCCCCGGCAAAGCTTAGAAAGTCGTTTGAGAAATTGGCTGAAACTTGGACGCCAATCATAAATGTTCCCGCTGCGATTTTTAGTGATATTGATAGTGTTAGGCTGTGGTTGGAACGCGTCCACAACGGCCCACAAGGCGGAATTGGCAGAAAGCAATGGAACTCAGAGCAAAAAACGCGCTTTGATGGCGGCAATAAGAACAAGGCGGCTCAGGCGCTACTTGATTATGCAGTTTCCGAAAAAATGCTGTCTCCAGACGACCGCAAGGGTAAACTCACAACTGTTCAACGGTTCATCAGCAATGACGTATTTCGCGAGATAATGGGATTTGACCAAAGCAACCCAGATGATGCGAGCAGGACACGCCCTAAAGCCGAGTTTGACATAATTGTCCGGCGCTTTGTTCGCGATCTGGTCGCAGGGGAGGAAGTAAACTCCCGCATGAACAAAGACCCAATCATAAAATATGCTCGCGGGCTTGGTACGCTGTCCGGTGTCACACCCACACGAATTGAGGCTGAGTCCCTCACGACAGATTCACCGTCAGAAAGTGCAAAAAAGACACGTCGCAAAACACCAAAAAAACCTGAAAAAACCAAACATGTCCTTTACCAAGATGAAATTTTCCTCGCGCTGAAAAATTACGGAAATGGCAAACTCCAAAGCCTCTATCATTCGATCACCTCAATTGAACTTGATCCTCACACGCCGATAGTTGCAGTCGGTGTATGGTCGTTTTTTGAGACCTTAACCGCTTGCGCGGGCCGTAATAAGGAAACCAGCATCGATAGTTATCTAAGCAAGAACAAAATGACTGCCTACGGAATCGCGGGTGACACGCTTACCCTAACCAACGCATTGCAGCGTATTCGTGAATATGGAAACACGACGAAGCATCATCCTGTATCAGCCACATTCAACGGTGATCAGCTCAATAACGATGTTACCTCTCTGAAAAATGTGATCCTGAAGTGCATTGAGGAAGCGGAAACCAAATCCAAGTAGAAAAGGCTGGCCGTGCAGATTCTAAGCTGCTAGATTCTCGCGCATTGGCACGGGATAACAGGCGGAATTTATGGCACGAGCAACCTCACCACTTCGATATCCGGGCGGCAAATCGTGTCTGCTAGAACTAACATCAACGATTTTGCGGATCAACGGCTTGGAGCGCGGACACTACGCTGAACCTTATGCTGGCGGCTGCGGGCTAGCGCTTGCGTTGCTCTATGGTGGACATGTAGCAGATATCCATATCAACGACATAGACCCCTCAATTTGGGCATTCTGGCATTGCGTATTAAACCAAACGGATGCTTTGACTGCTAAGATTGCGAATACCGCTGTTACAATCGAAGAGTGGTTAAAACAGCGCGACATTCATCGTAGCCAGCGCACCGATGACACACTTGCGTTGGGGTTTTCGGCCTTTTTCCTAAACCGGACTAACCGTTCTGGCATAATAAAGGGCGCGGGTGTAATCGGCGGATTGCAGCAAAACGGGAATTACAAGATAGATTGTCGTTTCAATCACAACGAGCTTTCCCGCCGCATTACGCGCATCAAGAAATATCAGGACAGAATACACCTTACGCAGCTTGACGCCTTGGATTTTTTGGAGCGCTGCGATAGCTCACTTCCGTCTGACGCATTGTTGTTTATTGACCCCCCTTATTACAAGAAAGGGGCTGGTTTATACACGAGCTTCTATGCGCCGGAGGATCATGCGGCGCTTGCGGCTAAAGTCATCTCGATAGATCGCCCGTGGATCGTGACATACGACGATACCCCTGAAATCAGAGGGTTATATCGCAACAGGCGGCAATACTGTTTCGACATCAATTACTCATTGCAGGAAAAGCGAGTAGGCACCGAGCTTCTTATCGCATCTAAGGGCATTAAACTCCCTGAAATTACAAGGGACAGGCAGGTGAATAGGCCACAATATAAGCAACCTACTCGCCAGTCTTACGCTTCCGCACAAGCTCTATGATACGTCAACCGCTTCCCTACAACACCACGTAAGGCTGCGGTTGCACGTTCCCCATCCTCAATGCCGAGATTGGAGCGGTGGTTATAACGGAACTCATATTCTGCAAGATAGCGATGCAAATGTTGCTCGCCACAATGTTGATAAACACCTTTCATGCCGCGCTTAAAAATGCTGAAATAGCCCTCAATCGTATTGGTGTGGATTGCCGGGATTTCATAATCCACATATTGCCCCGCGCTATGATTGGTCGTGCCATGTCCGGCAAAGTGATCACCAACCTTGGTGTAGATTTTGCTTTCGTCAGTCATCACAAGCGCCTCTTTGGCAACGTTAGCTTTGACAATCGGCATTACGGTTTTCGCCGTTACATCCTGTACAACCATAGTTCGGGCTTGCCCCGTGTCGCGGTCAACAAGTGCCAGAACTTTCATTTTGTGATGATATGCGCGACGTTTCGGAGTGCCCTTAACGCGACCGATGTATGTTTCATCCACTTCAACAATACCGCCGCCTTGTCCGAACGCGGAAAGGTCGCCAGAGGCCATTGCCTCACGAATGCGATGCTCCAAAAACCAAGCCGTTTTGTATGTGATTTCCAGAGTACGGTGTAATTGATGCGCGGATATGCCTTTTTTGCTTGCCGTCATAAGGTAGATCGCCTGTAGCCATTTTGTCATGGGTAGATGGCTATCCTCAAATATGGTGCCAACTTTGACCGTGAACTGGCGACGACATTGACCGCAGAATTTAAGACCATTGCGGATTTTCTTTTCAGGATTTGCCTTGATTGCTGATATACGCTCGCAACCGCCACAGTGAGGGCAGACCGGGCCGTCTGCCCATAGTTCCGCTTCCACAAAAGCGAAGGCAGCGGCTTCATCATGAAATTGGGGCTGGCTTAGAACGGACATTGGCTGGTTTCCTTATGATTGGAAACTAGGCCCATACGCTGCATTTGTCAAGTATATAATCGCCAAATTTTTAGCCTCGGCTTCAATCTCCGCCTTAGATGCCAGCGTTCCAATCCGCCAAAGACAATAAAGCATAGTCAAAAAACTGATCAACTTAAACCAAGGCGAAGCCGTGGCGATAATAAACCAATTGGGGCCAAGCCATGACTCCATCATGCCAAGTCCGTCACGGATTCGGCTGATATAATCGAACACCGCCACACCACCGCTAAGGCCAGCAATCCCCGTCCAGTAAGGATGCTTGGATAAGTTGGAAACCATATGAACGAATCGGCTTTGAATGCTAGACATGAATTGTGTGTAGCACACATTTTAGCTAAGTGTCCAAAGGGTATATTCCCCATTTGTAAAAGTCAAGCCTGCTACTCTCTACCCTTGCAATTCCTCTCCAAAACCCCGACATCTCTCCTATGCGCAACATCATCTCAATCATCATCGGCGTCGTCGCCCTTCTGCTTCTTATTCCGGCATTTATTCCGTTTCTTGGTTGGGCGAATTGGGTCATCATACCGATTGCAGTTGTCGGCCTTGCGATTGGGGCGATGTCAGACCGGACGTCAGGGCGCAATTTGAATGCCGTGGTGATCCTTGTCGGTGTGGGTCGCCTGATGCTGGGCGGCGGTATTCTTTAACTATGGCGCACGATCCTCGGGTCGATGCCTATATCGCCAAGGCGCAGCCGTTTGCGCAACCCATCCTTAGCCACGTTCGGTCATTATTGCATCAACACTGCCTTGGCGCTGAAGAAGCAATCAAATGGGGCTTTCCGGCATTCATCTATAATGGGACAATCGTGGCGACAATGGCCGCATTCAAAGCCCATGCCAGTGCAGGCTTCTGGTATGGAAAAATGGTGACGGGTGAGGTCGGCCGTGACGGCCCCGGAATGGGCAGCTTCGGGCGGCTCACGTCGCTTGCCGATCTTCCCCCAGATGATGCGCTCGCCGCGATGATTGCGCAGTCGATCACGCTCATTGATGCCGGGGTGAAGCCGCCACATTATGCAACCAAGAAGCCGCTGAAGCCTGAAGCCGAAGTGCCACCAGCACTTGATACCGCGCTTGCGGCCAATGATTCCGCGCAGGCGGTATGGAATGGGTTTGCGCCGGGTCAGCGTCGCGAATATTGCGAATGGATCGCCGAGGCCAAGCGTGATGAAACGCGCGCAAAGCGTGTCGCAGAGGCGGTGGGCTGGATTGCTGAGGGCAAGAAGCGCAACTGGAAATATGAGAATTGCTGAATCGCGAATTTCTGCTTAATTGCTGCCTGATAGAGATGGTTAGGAGTCGCTAAAAATGGCATGGGGATCAAAGGCTAATTCACCGGGGACAACGGGCACGCCCGCCGCAAAGCGCGGCAGCGGGGCATTGTCTTACATTGGCGGCGAAGTTACCCTCACCGGAAATATTGGCGGAGGCGGTGATATCCATCTTGACGGTAATGTCGACGGCGATGTTAGTTGCAACACTTTGATTCTCGGCGCGGGCGGGCGCGTGCGCGGTAACATCAAGGCCGATAAAGCGACGCTTGGTGGGAGTGTTGATGGCACCGTCAGTGCGGCATCGCTTACGGTCGAAAAATCCGCGCGGATCACGGGCGACCTTTCTTATGATACAATCTCGATTGAGAACGGGGCGCAGGTTGATGGCCGGATGATGCGGCGCAACGCGGGTGCTGACAAATCAGGGCTGACGCTGGTCAGCACGGCGACGGCGGCTGAATAATGGCAACAGTTATTGATCAGGTGCCCCCGCTTTCACTGGCGGATTCAGAGCAAGATGCGGCTGGGTTCGCGGCGGCGCTCGGCAGTTCGTTTGAGCGGTTTGGCTTTGCGGTGATTACCAACCACGGCGTTGATGCAGCGTTGATCGATAAGGGGTGGGTACTGACGCAGGCATTTTTTGCGCTGCCGGTTGAGGTGAAAAAACAATATTATCTTGCGGGCACTGGTGGCGCACGGGGCTATACGCCGTTTGGAATCGAGATCGCAAAGGATGCTAAGGCGCATGACCAGAAGGAATTCTGGCATGTTGGTCGTGATCTGCCGCCGGGGCACCGCTTCCGCGATCATATGCCTGACAATGTCTGGCCAGCCGAAGTTGGCGAATTTCGCGAGACTCTTTCTGCGCTCTTTGCGGCATTTGATGTTGCCGGGGGAAAGCTGCTTTCGGCGATTGCGCTTCATCTGGGATTGGGTGCCGATTGGTTTGATACGCGGGTGCAAAATGGAAATTCCGTGCTGCGCTTGCTTCATTACCCGCCGATTTCGCTCGATGCTGATGGCATTCGCGCCGGCGCGCATGAGGATATAAATCTGATCACGCTTTTGCTTGGTGCTGAAGAGGCCGGGCTACAACTGTTAACGCGCGAGGGCGAGTGGCTGCCGATTTTCCCACCTGAAGGTGCGATGGTGATCAATGTTGGTGATATGTTGCAACGGCTGACCAACAACCGTATGCCCTCAACAACGCACCGGGTGATAAATCCGCCGGTCGAGCGGCGACATATCCCGCGCTATTCAATGCCATTCTTTCTGCATCTCGCGTCAGACTATATGATCGAGACGCTGCCCGGCTGCATTGATGATGCGCACCCTAATCTTTATCCGGTTCCAATTACTGCGGACGATTATCTGCAACAGCGCTTGGTTGAAATTGGGCTGAAAGCTTAGGAAATAAGCCCGCACGCACCGTTGTATATGTTTTTCTTCCAGCAGCGTTCATCAAGATTGGGGTAGTGGAAGCGCAGCGACGGGCTGATGTTGCGAAACTGCTGCTCTCCCTTGTAAATCAGGCTGTTGCGTAGCGTCCGCAGGTTATTTTGCGCAAATTCGGCAAATTTTCCCTTGGGCGTAAAAATTGCTGTGCGGGCAACCTGGCTCGATGCTGTGCAAAAACCCCGCAGTGCGGCAACGGCTGAAAATCCGCTGTAAGTTTTGGTGCCAAAGCTATCAAGCGCCCGGTCTGCGCTGCGCGCAACCTTGTTCGTCCGTTTGAAATAGCCGGTAAGAACCTTGAATATCTCGGCGAGCTCTGCATTATGATCGCTGAGAAGCGCATTGTAATTTTCCAAAATACGCAGCGTTGGTTCATTGCTACATTGGAGCGCCGCAACATTGAGGCCCGAGCGCATGTTCCATGCAATCGCGGCTCGCTGTTCGGCCGGCGATGCGCCGGGCAGCGGCACCCCCATACCTGCCTCATAGCCGACAAGCGGTGCGCCGGTGAAATCAGGGGCTAACCAGAAAAGTTGGGCGTTTGCTGGCGACGGGGTTAAAAATGCCGCGCATAGCAGCACTGCAAAACCATGGATAATAGCCTTCATCCTCAACACCTTACTACCAAACACAGGCCGTCTTTTAGACATTTAGCACCGCTTGGACAGCAAAAAAGGCCGCCCGATCGCCCGGACGGCCCATTTTTAAGCTACGCCGAAGCGTAGTGCTTACTTTGCTTCTGCTGGCGCAGCGGCGTTTGCTTCTGCTGGTGCAGCAGCGTTTGCTTCTGCAACAGGCATCGCAGCGTTAGCGTCAGCCGCCATGTTAGCGTCTGCGCCCATCGCGCCGTCCACGTTGGTCATGGCATCATTGGTGGTGCCTTCCATCGCATCAGCAGCATTCATTTCGGTGACTGCAGCGTTGTCGGTTGCGGCTGGCTGGCTTCCACCACAAGCGGCAACCATAAGCGAAGCGGCAACAACAGTCGAAAGTGTAACGATCTTACGCATATCAAATAGCTCCCAAGGAAAAATGGAACCGGGTAGAAAACTCTTATCACCCAATTCTTGATAGACATTAGATTATAAAGCTGGGTCGCTCAAGCAAATTTTTTCATCGACCCCGGTGGTCGCATCAAGAAAACCTATAAATGTATCAAAAAGCGCAGAATCTAGCGCATCACGATTCGTCGCAAAGCCGAGTTTGGCTAGGCTTGTTACCGGATAATCGGGTAGCCCGCAGGGAATAATCCCACCAAAATGAGAGAGATCAGGATCAACATTGATCGAGAATCCGTGAAAACTCACCCAGCGGCGAACACGGACTCCGATCGCGCCAATTTTTGCCTCTTTTCCGCCATCGCGCGTCCAGATACCGATTCGCCCCGGTGCGCGCCAGCTTTCAACGCCAAGTTGTGCAAGGGCGGCTATCACCCAGCCCTCAAGCGCATGAACGTAGCAGCGAACATCGCGCCCGCGCTTGCCCAGATTGATCATGGCGTAGCCGATTCGCTGTCCCGGCCCGTGGTATGTATAACGCCCGCCACGTCCGGCACTATAGACCGGAAATCGCGGGTCGAGCAGTTCTTTTGGGTCAGCGCTGGTGCCAGCAGTGTAGAGCGGAGGATGCTCCAGCAGCCAGATAAGTTCGCACGCTTCACCATCGGCGATCGCTGCCGCGCGCGTCTCCATTGCGGCCAATGTTGCCGGATAATCAAGCAAATCAGCTTCGGCGCGCCATTCAACATCATTTGTAATTAGCATTGATATGCACTGCCACTTGCACCACATGCTGCCAAGAGCTGATGCAGCCCCGATCAAGCGGGGTGCCAGCCCAAGGGAGCAAGTAATGCCAATCTCGATGTCGGCCGTATGGGATGAAAGCGCAGCATTAATTCGCCGCGAAAGCCATCTTCTGGTGCCACTGGCGCTTGCCACTGTTGGCATCGGTTCGGTGATATTGGGCCTTACCCAGCCTGAAACACCCGCAGATGGATTGAATGCGATTGGTGTTTTGGGTTTTATATCGGGTAATATTCTCACGCTAATTGGCCATTTGGCGATGGTCGCACTTGTCCTGACATCTGGCATCAGCGTCGGGGAATCTCTGCGTTTAGCCGTTGCGCGGACACCAAAAATGCTTGGTATCTTTGTTATTTTTATGCTTGCGCTGATTGCGATGATGATTCCGGTCGGGATTATTTTGAAGATGAGCGGGGTAGCGGTGAGCGCAAGCATGTCTGTTAAAGATTTGCCGGCGGCTGTGGGCTTTTCTGTGCTCGTCGTTGCGGCGATCCTGCTTTATGTCAGTGCGCGGCTGTTGACGCTGAGCGCCGCTGTGGTTGATCGCAATCCACCCGCTATTGAAGCGATTAAATCAAGTTTTGCCTCAACCAGCGGGGTTGCCGCAAAGATTGTTGGCGTGCTGCTGCTGTTTTATGTGGTTTCGCTGGTTGTCACTGGTGCTGCTGGTTCCATATCAGGTATCATCTTCGGGATGCTTGGCAAGGCCATCGATGCGCCGCTGCTTGGAACAGGCCTAGCGGTGGTAGTGACCGGTATGATTGGGGCATTGCTCTCCATCGTTTCGGCTGTTTTCGCTGCAATGCTTTATCGCAAACTATCGGCCCAATAATGGAATGTGCGGCGCAGTATCGTGCGGCAAAACCCCAAAAACTCTGGGGTCGGGGAAGGTTTCGATTTGGCGCTTGATCGCGGTGAATCCCTGCGCGCGATAGAAATTCAAAGCTGAAGGATGATCAAGCGTGCAGGTGTGTAGCCATAGGCGCTCCACTTCGGGGCGCCACGCCAGCACCATCGCCTGCGCCATTAGCCAGCGGCCATGCCCGGCACCGGAAAGACCGGGTACCAGTCCGAAATAGGCGATCTCGCAGTCGGGCAGCTCACGAAAGTCAAGTTCAAGCATCCCGACATCAGCGCCTGAGGGATCAACCACGACATATAGCTCAACCGCGCTATCAGTCAGAATAGCGGACAGTTGGTCATCGGGCATCACCAATCGGGAAAACCAAAGCCACGGCGCGCCAACGCGGGTAAATAAGGCGCGATACTTGGCCAGCGCAGGTGCAGGCCAGTGCACCAAGCGCAAATTGCTTTCGGGGATGTGCCGCAGCGTGGGGCGCATTCTCATCTCAAGGTTTGTAACGATGGTTGCGAGTTGATCGCCCGCGACATCAATCAACCCCACAGACTCAAGCCCATTCAACCACTGGCGGAAGGCTCATCAGAATCGCATCGATATTGCCGCCGGTCTTGAGGCCGAACAATGTGCCGCGATCATAGACGAGGTTGAATTCTGCATAGCGCCCGCGCCAGATGAGTTGGGCCTGCTTCTCTTCGGGCGTAAAGGGCATTGCCATCCGGCGGCGAACAATTTTGGGATAAATCTCAAGAAAGGCTTCGCCCACCGCGCGGGTCAGCGCAAAATTATCGGGGAAATGCGCGTCACCGTCGCAATCGAGATGGTCGTAAAATATCCCGCCAACGCCGCGATGGATCTTGCGGTGAGGAATCCAGAAATACTGATCGGCCCATTCCTTGAAATGGGGGTAATCACCTGCCGGGCTCGCGGCGCAGGCCGCTTCCATCGCCGCATGAAAATCCGCAGTGTCATCGCTGTAGGGAATAGGTGGGTTAAGGTCGGCCCCGCCGCCGAACCAGTTTTTCTGGGTCACCAGATAGCGGGTGTTCATGTGGACGGCAGGCACATGCGGGTTGGCCATATGCGCAACTAGGCTGATCCCGGTCGCAAAGAAACTTGGGTTCTCACCCGCCCCGTGGATCGTTTTGGCAAATTCGGGGGCAAAGGCGCCACCAACGGTTGAGACGTTGACACCAACCTTTTCAAATATTTTGCCCTTCATCACCCCCTGAACGCCGCCACCGCTTTCGCCGCTTGTGTCGTCATCGCGATACCACGGAGTGTACTGAAAACTCGCGTCGCTGCCGGCTTCGCGTTCGACCGCTTCAAACGCCGCACAAATGCGGTTTCTTAAGCTTTCAAACCAAGTGCGTGCGGTGTTTTGTTTGTCGTCGAGAATCATCATATGCCCCATTATTTATGCGGGAAGCTGGCCAGTTTGCCGAAGTGCCTCGCCAAGTGCAATGCCAGCGGCAACCGACACATTCAAGGAGCGAACATGGATGCCCAGCGGAATGCGTAGTGCCCCGTCACAGTCATCACGCACAGTATCAGGGACGCCTGCGCTTTCCTGACCGAACAGCAACACGTCGTCAGCCGCAAAGGTGTAATCATGAATGCGTGCCTTGGCTTTGCTTGAAAGCAGTAGCACGCGCCCGGCCTGTGCTGCACGGAAAGTCCCCCAATCGAAATGTCGGGTCAGCGCAACATGATCGATATAATCCATCCCTGCACGCTTCATCCGCTTGTCAGAAAAGGCAAAGCCGCATGGCTCGATAATATCCACCGCGACACCAAAGCACGCCGAAAGGCGCAGCATCGCGCCAAGGTTGCCCGGAATTTCAGGTTGATAAATCGCTAGCCGCATCGGAGCGCGCTATCATCCACTGCAAAGCGGCACAAGTCGGGTTGACCCTAGATCAATTGCTTGGTTGCATCTTGCGGCAAGATCGTTATTCAGCCGTCAAAATAAGCGCGATATAGATGTATCAAGCGCAAACAGGATGGATGCCGAAAACAGGCGTATGCCGTGGCCGAAAGGCAAGGGCTGATTGAGATTTAGACGGGGCAAGGGTTGAATATGGCAACTGTTGGACAAAGCGAATCACCAGACGCTGGCGTGATAGAAGGCGCTCGCCGCCGCGATTTTATCCACGTTGCAGCGGTAAGCTGGGCAGGCATTGGTGTCGGCGCAATTGGTTTGCCGCTGATTAATCAGATGAGCGCTTCGGCAGATGTGCTTGCGCTTGCATCGATTGAGGTCGATGTATCATCAATTCAAACCGGCCAAGCGATCAAAACAAGCTGGCGCAAACAGCCGATCTTCATTCGTAATCTGACACCTGTCGAAATCGCCGATGCCAACAAGGTTGATGTCGCGACTTTGCGTGATCCGCAAACGCTCGCTGAACGGACGAAGGCAGGTAAGGAAAATTGGCTAATTACACTGGGTGTTTGCACGCATCTCGGCTGCGTGCCCCTCGGTGCCGCTGAGGGCGAAGTGCGCGGGGATTTTGGCGGTTATTTCTGCCCATGTCACGGTTCGCACTATGATACGGCTGCGCGCATTCGCAAAGGGCCAGCGCCTGCCAACCTCGCAGTGCCAGAATATGAATTCACGTCAGACACGGTTGTTAAGATTGGTTGAGGCCATCACGCTGCGACCAAGATTGATTTAAGGACACACGACAATGAGCTTTTCCTGGGCAAAACAATATCAACCGACATCGGCATTTGGCCAGTGGGTTGATGAGCGGCTGCCACTTCCCCGCTTTGTATATAATGCGGTGGGCGCAGGTTACCCCGCGCCGCGTAACCTGAATTATTTCTGGAACTTCGGTTTCCTTGCCGGGGCTGCGTTGATGATCCAGATCATCACGGGAATTGTGCTTGCGATGCACTATGCCGCGAACAGCGGGATTGCGTTTGACTCGGTTGAACACATCATGCGTGATGTGAATTCGGGTTGGCTGATCCGCTATGTCCACGCCAACGGCGCGAGCATGTTTTTCATTGTTGTTTACATCCATATCTTCCGGGGGCTGTATTTCGGCTCTTACAAAGCCCCGCGCGAAATGCTGTGGTTGCTCGGTGTGGTTATTTTCCTTTTGATGATGGCAACTGCATTCATGGGGTATGTGCTGGTCTGGGGGCAAATGAGCTTCTGGGGCGCGCAGGTAATCACCGGATTCTTCTCCGCCTTACCATTGGTTGGTGAGCCGATCCGTCAGTGGCTACTCGGCGGTTTCGCGCCTGATGATGCGACGCTCAATCGATTTTTCTCGCTTCATTATCTGCTGCCGTTTGTGATTTTGGGTGTGATCATCCTGCACGTCTGGGCTTTGCACATTCCCGGTTCGAACAATCCAACCGGCGTGAACGTAAAAAGCGAGCAGGATACGGTTCCGTTCCATCCTTATTATACCGCGAAAGACAGTTTCGGTTTTGCAATTTTCCTGATCGTTTTTGCAGCACTTGTATTCTTCGCGCCGAATATCCTTGGGCATGCGGATAATTATATCCCGGCCAATCCGCTATCGACACCCGCGCACATCGTTCCCGAATGGTATTTCTGGCCATTCTACGCAATCCTGCGTGCTTTCACGGTGGATTTCCTCTGGATTCCGGCGAAGCTGTGGGGCGTGCTTGCGATGTTTGCATCGATCCTGCTGCTGTTCTTCCTGCCTTGGCTGGATCGCTCGCCGGTACGTTCAGGCACTTACCGTCCGATGTTCAAAATCTTCTTCTGGATTTTGATGGTTGATATTCTGATCCTCGCGGTGTGTGGCATGAAGCCAGCCGAAGAGCCTTGGGTTCGCCTAGGCCAGCTTGCGGCGGCCTATTATTTTGCACACTTCCTGATCATCCTTCCCATCATTTCGAAAATTGAGAAGCCGCTTCCGCTGCCAAACTCGATTACGGAATCGGTGCTTGGCGGAAACAACACAGTCGGCGCGCTCGCTGGCAACGCAGCGTAAGGGGGCGCTCGCAAAATGGTTCGTATTATCGCTTTTCTCGTCGGTCTCGGCTTCGTTTCGGCGCTGCTGGTTGGTGTGGTGATCCCGCGTGAAGCTGTTGAAGAAACGGCCTCGCACACGTTTCACCTCCACCCTAAGGAAGTCTCCTTCTCATCCGATGGCCCGCTCGGCAAATTTGACCGGGCGCAGCTACAGCGCGGCTTTCAGGTTTACAAAGAAGTCTGTTCGGCGTGTCATTCGATGTCACGCGTGCGTTTCGGTGATCTGGCGGCGCTCGGTTATACTGAAGGCCAAGTAAAGACGATTGCCGCAGAGTGGGCGGCTGAAACCCCCTCGATCAACCCAGAAACGGGTGAACCAGCGACGCGCAAGTCGCTTGCGTCGGATAAGTTCCCACTGGTTTATGCAAATGAAACGGCGGCGCGTGCGGCTCAAAATGGTGCCCTTCCACCTGATCTTTCACTCATCACCAAGGCGCGTGAGGGCGGGGCATCTTATGTCTATTCGCTGCTGACGGGTTACACCGACCCACCGGCGAACTTGCCCAAGGATGCCCAGCCGGGCAGCGGACTTCATTACAACCCGTATTTCGCTAACCTCAACCTCTCAATGGCCCCCCCACTTGTTGCTGACGATCAGGTGACTTACGGTGAGGGTGCGCCAAAGGCGACTGTCGATCAGATGGCAAAGGATGTTGCGGCATTCCTGATCTGGACGGCTGAGCCAAAGCTTGAAAATCGTCATCACGCGGGGTTGGCTACAATGATCTTTCTGCTGATCTTCGCAGGCCTCACTTATATGAGCTATCAGAGCATCTGGGCCGACAAGAAGGCCAAATAATCTCTGTCGAACATCAAAAGGGCTGTTGGCACGTTTGCCAGCAGTCCTTTTTATTGGGTGTCGCGCGTCCGGATCAGCCCGATAGACATGAAGCGCATAACCGCGATGTCATCTTGATTGTAAACTGTGAGCTTACTGCGGAATGACCCCATTTCGGGGCGTGACCGCGACCGCCGTTTTTCGACAACCTCGGTCTCGCAGCGTAGGATATCTCCGGGATAGACGGGCTTGAGCCAGCGGAGTTCATCAAGCCCCGGCGAGCCAAGCCCCGCCTGATTAGTTTTCTTCAAATTTTCAACGAGCATCGCCATCGTCATCGCGCAGGTGTGCCAGCCGCTTGCCGAAAGCCGTCCGAAATGCGTGGCCGCCGCCGCATCGTCATCAAGATGAAATGCCTGCGGATCATATTTGGTGGCGAATGCGATCACCTCTTCACGAGTGACCTCATAGCAGCCAAAAGCTGATTGTGTGCCGACGACGATATCTTCAAAATAGGTTGTCATTGGAGATTCATCGCGCCGATTCAAGCCAATTGCAACCCGCGTTGCTCTACCACAATATCTGGCATGGCTAATAGTATTGGCAATTTTCTGTTGTACATTTTTTGAAGCGCTACTATCAATTCACATAATTTTGCGGGGGGTATGAATAATGAAGCTAAGACTAGTTACGCTTGCTTCGGCGATTTTCATTGCGACATATTCGCCATCGCTACTGGCTGAAGTCGCACTGCCACAGGAGTTGACTGCCGAACAGCAAGCGCAAATGACCAAGCTCAATGCGATTTTGAAAGATCAACATCCGCAAAGTGGCAATGTATCTCTGGCGGCGGCCAAGGCGACACTGCGTCTTGGTGACAAATATTATTTTTTGGATGCGGAAGAGTCGCGCAAGGTTTTGGTCGATGGGTGGGGCAATCCACCCAGCGCAGCAGACGGCGTTTTGGGCATGGTATTCCCCGCAGGGAAGACCTTTCTTGACGACACATGGGGGGCGGTTCTGAGTTATGAACAGAGCGGTTACGTCAATGATGAGGATGCCAAGTCAACCGATTATGATGAGCTTCTGACAACCTTGCAATCGGGTGAGGCTGAGACGAACGAAGCCCGCAAAAGCGGGGGCTATGAGCCGTTGCATCTTGTCGGATGGGCGCAACAGCCAAACTATAACCCCAAAAATCATTCAGTTATCTGGGCACAGAACATAAAGTTTGGTACGCAAAGCGACAACAGCCTAAACTATGACGTTCGATTATTGGGACGCCACGGCGTGCTCAGCCTGAACCTGCTTTCAAGCATGTCGAAATTGCCGGAGATCACCGAGGCAGCAAGAGTTTTCGGCGAATCTGCGTCCTTTAATGAAGGTGCGCGTTATGCCGATTTCAACAAGGATACGGATAAGATCGCTGAATATGGCGTCGGCGGCTTGGTCGCAGCCGGATTGGGAATTGCGGCTGCCAAAAAACTTGGCTTTCTTGCGATTGCCCTAGGTTTGGGCAAAAAACTGTTCGTGTTCATCGCTATTGGCTTTTTTGCGCTGCGCAACAAGGTGATGGCGCTATTCAGGCGAAACAAAGACACGCTTGAAGGCTGAGGCTCAAACGTTGAAGCGAAACAGCATGATGTCGCCGTCCTTTACGTCATAATCCTTGCCTTCGGAGCGCCACTTGCCCGCCTCGCGTGCACCCGCTTCGCCACCGTGCGCAACATAATCGGCATAGGCCATCGTTTCGGCGCGGATGAAGCCTTTTTCAAAATCGGTGTGGATCACCCCGGCCGCGTTGGGGGCTTTTGCCCCTTTATAAACTGTCCACGCGCGTGCCTCCTTCGGGCCAACGGTGAAGAAAGTGATGAGGTGGAGCAGTTCATAGCCAGCACGGATCACGCGGGTGAGGCCCGTTTCAGTAAGCCCCAGATCAGAAAGGAACTCGCCGCGATCTTCGACCGGCATCGTCACGATATCTGCTTCAATCGCAGCGGACACAACAACGGCCTCTGCGCCTTCGGCTTTCGCCTTTTCAAACACGCGCGCGGAATAGGCATTGCCGCCCGCCGCTGAAGCTTCCTCAACATTGCAAACGTAAAGCACGGGTTTTGCGGTAATAAGCTGCGCCTGCGCGAACAGTCGTTCTTCTTCAGGATCAGCGGGCACGACCAAGCGCGCCGGCTTGCCTTCACGCAATAGATCAAGTGCGCGGCCAAGCACGGCAGCGCTTGCCTTGGCTTCCTTGTCGCCCTGTGCGGCTTTTTTCTGCAAATTAGGAACACGCTTTTCAAGCGATTCGAGATCGGAAAGCATCAACTCGGTCTCGACCGTTTCTGCGTCAGAGATCGGATCGATCTTGTTTTCGACGTGCTGGATATCATCATCCTCAAAACAGCGCAGGACATGGACGATGGCATCCACCTCACGGATATTGCCGAGAAACTGGTTGCCAAGCCCTTCGCCTTTGCTCGCGCCGCGAACAAGGCCCGCGATATCGACAAAACCAAGCTGGGTTTCGATGATCTTGGCCGAACCGCCAATCTTGCAGATAGTGTGTAAGCGCGGATCGGGCACCGCAACATTGCCGATGTTTGGCTCAATCGTGCAAAACGGATAATTGGCCGCCTGCGCCGCCGCCGTCTCGGTAAGTGCATTGAACAGGGTCGATTTGCCTACGTTAGGAAGGCCGACAATACCGCAACGAAAACCCATTATCTGTCCTTCTTTCGCTTCATTTCGTCAAGAGTGCCCGCTTTGATGCTGCGTTCAAATAAGTTGGACATCTACTCCGCCAACCGCATCGCCACATCATTCATAAACCGGACGCCGTCACCCTTGGCAAGCCAATCGGCCCCCGCCGCAATCGCACCGAGCATGTCGGACAGCGGATCAATCTCGGCCTTGGCATAATTGCCAAGCACATAGCCAGTGACGCGGTCTTTATGCCCCGGATGACCAATGCCGATGCGCACGCGCCTAAATTCATTGCCAATATGCGCCTCGGTTGAACGCAAGCCGTTATGCCCCGCCGTTCCGCCGCCGATTTTGACCTTCACTTTGAAGGGATCAAGATCAAGCTCATCATGGAAGGTGGTGACATCGCCGACATCAAGTTTGAAGAAACGCATCGCCTCGGATATGCTGCGCCCGCTTTCATTCATGAAGGTCGCGGGCTTGAGTAGCAGGATTTTTTCAGCACCTATCCGCCCTTCGCGCACCCAGCCCTGAAAGCCCTTTTTCTCCGGGCTAAAGCCGTGAACTTCGGCGATAGTATCCACCGCCATGAAGCCGACATTGTGACGGTGCATCGCGTATTGCGCGCCAGGATTTCCAAGGCCTGCCCAGATCTGCATCTCTTGCTCCCGTCCCTCTCAAGGGGAGAGGGCCGGGGAGGGGGCAGTGCCCGACAATCCCGGCCCGTATTTTGAGAAGCGGGCTGCTCCTCTCCCCATAAATAGGAAGAGGATTAGAGCTTACGCTTCGCCTTCGGTCTTGGTCGTATCGCCTTCGGACGATTTCATGCCTGAAGGGGCAACCACGGTCGCGATGGTGAAATCACGGTCAGTGATCGCACTCTTTGCGCCTACGGGCAAAGTGACGTGCGAGATGTGAACTGAATCGCCGACATCAAGGCCCTTGAGCGAAATTTCAATATCGTCAGGGATCAGGGCGGCGTCACAAAGCAGTGTAAGCTCATGACGGACGATGTTGATCACCGCGCCGCGCTTGATGCCGGGCGAAAGCGCTTCGTCGACAAAGCGCACAGGCACTTCAACGCTGACTTCGCTATGCTCGCCGATGCGCAGGAAGTCTGCATGAAGCGGACGTTCTGAAACCGGGTGAAACTGCACATCCTTGGGCAGCGTGCGAATACTCTGTCCGCCGATGTTGATCATCACGATCGAATTCATGAAGTGGCCGGTCATCAGCGCCTTCATGAGCAGTTTTTCTTCGATATGAATGCCAGAAGGCGCTTCATTATTGCCATAAATTACGGCAGGTACGCGGCCTTCACGACGCAGAAAACGGGAGGCTCCCTTGCCAACCCCTTCGCGCGCTTCGGCCGACAGTGTCAGCTGATCGCTCATATGTATCTCCAATAGTGCCTATTCCCGCCACGCCTCCAGGGATGACCATGACGCGGAAGTTGGCGGCATTAGGTGAATGATACGGGGAAAGCAAGCTGCATCCTATAATCGTGCGCGGCACGGGATATGATTCTCTTCGGACTTGGCTATGACCCACACGACAAGGTGCGGTTGAAGACGGGAGGGATCGTGTAATCTCATGGGCAAATTATCGGGCATTCGCGTTATTGATCTGTCGCAGTTCCTACCTGGCCCGATGCTGACCATGATGATGGCCGATCAGGGTGCCGAGGTGTGGAAGGTAGAGCCAGCCGCAGGTGATCCGGCACGCATGCAACTACCCGATGAAGCGGGCCAGTCGGTCTGGTTCCGCAACCTCAATCGCGGCAAAAAAAGCATCGTGCTTGATCTCAAGTCGAACGACGGCAAAGCGCGCTTGTGGGATATGATCGACGCTGCCGATGTGTTCATCGAAGGCTTTCGGCCCGGCGTGATGAAGCGGCTTGGCTTTGATTATGATGCGGTTGCCGTGCGCAATCCACGAATCGTCTATTGCTCTATCTCTGCCTTTGGACAGGAGGGCGCGCTCGCGCATCATCCTGCGCATGATATGGCGGTACAGGCGTTGGCCGGCTTTCTGTCGGTCAATGACGGGCCGGATGGGTCGCCCGTTGTCCCCGGCGCAGCGTCGGCCGACATGGCTGCCGGGCTTACCGCGCTTTCTGCCGTGCTCATGGCGCTGATCGGACGTGGAAGCAGTGGACGCGGTGATTATATTGACTGTGCCATGTTTGATAGCCTGCTGCCGTGGTGCGTGCATACCGCCGGGAGTGCCATTGCGGGCGGCACCCCGCCGCGATCATTGCATCAACGCTCGCTTGGTGGGGCAGGCTTCTACAACATCTACCAAACCCGCGATGGCCGCCATATTGTCCTTGGCGGGCGCGAGATGAAATTCGTCGGGAATTTGCTCGATGCGCTCGGGCGGCCCGACTTGATCGCGCTTGGTGAGGCAGCCGCAGGCGAACAAGCCATACTCATCACATTTTTGCGCGACACCTTTGCTACCAAAACCCGCGACGAATGGGAGGCGTGGTTTGCGGACAAGGATGTTGCCTTCGCGCCTGTGCTTGATTTTCGTGAGGCATTTGATCAGCCCCATGTTGCCGAACGCGGCTTGATCGTTGAACATGGCGGCGCGCACCAAATTGCGCCGGCGATCCGCTTTGCATCCGAAGTCTGGATGGCTACCGATGCGCCTGATTTGAATGCGGATCGGTAATTTTAATTCACCTTCCGCCGGACTGCAAAATAAACCGGGATCGCGAGCAACAACAGCCCAAGCCCCCAAAGCAGCACTTCTGCACCTGCGCCGTATAGCGTGAACAGCCCATAGAGCAGCGCCACCGCGCTGATGATACGCAAACCGGACGAGGCCACCAATTGTCGCGTGTACATCAGCTTTACCGCCGCCAGCGTGCAGGCGATATACATCACCAACACAACCGCTGTCGTCAGCAGGATCAGAAACTGGAAGAGATCAGCCATTGACCGGCTGTAGTTGAACAGCACAACGGCGCTGAGCAAACTCACCGAGAGCAGGTGCGCGGCAACCGGCGTCCCGCGCGGCGACACTCTTCCGATCCATGCCGGAAACAAGCCATCGCGCGCCATTGCGGCCGGAATTTCGGCTTGCAACATCACCCAGCCATTGAGCGCGCCGAGCGCCGAAATCGCGCCAAACGCTGCAATCAGCGTTCCCGCGCCAATCCCGCCGGCATAGCGTTCAACAAAATCGGCAAAGGGTGCCTCTGATCCGGCAACCAGCGCTGCCGGAAGCATCAGAACAACCGCTGAACAGACAATCAAATAAATCAGCCCTGCCGAACCCGCGCCAATCAGCGTCGCACGCGGGATGGTTTGTTCAGGGTTCACGACCTTATCGGCAGGTACCGTTGCTGCCTCAATCCCGAGCATTGCCCACAGCGTGAGCGTTGCCGCACTCGTGATGCTCGCTAGGTTGATTTCGGATGGGTTGAAGGGGCGGATGTTCGTCGTTCCGCTCGTCATCACGACCCAAACCGCAAGCCCGATTACCGCGATCAGCGGCACCAGCTTGATGATCGTCGAAACCAGTTGCACCCGCCCGGCAAGGGCAACCCCGCGCATATTGATAAAGGCAAACAGCCAGACGATTGCCACAGTCAGCACCGCAGACAGCCCCGGCTGCGCGGCGATTGCGGGGAACAAACGGCTGAGATAGCTTACCGCGCCCGTCGCAATTGCCGCGTTGCCCACCCACAGCGAAATCCAATAAGCCCAAGCGACGGCAAAAGCCGTCACCGGCCCAAACGCGATCCGCGTATAAACATAAGGCCCGCCTGCCGCCGGAAACGCGCGGGCAAGCGCGGCAAATACCCCGGCCATACAAAGCGTTCCCGAAATTGTGACGATCCAGCCGAACACCGAATTCCACCCCAGTGGCGCAAGGCTCGCAGGCAGCAGAAACACGCCTGATCCAATCATGCTCCCCATGACCAGCGCGAGCGCCATCCCCAGCCCCATCGCAGGGCGAGTGGAAGATGTGGAAGGGATGTGCGGTGGTTGATTCATAATCGGGAAGGTGGCAGAGCTTTGAGAGATAGGAAAGCGAATATAAATGTGTTACAAGGCACTTCGTAATTAACACAGCGGAGTTATGCCATGGCCGAATCGACTTTCACTTTCCGCGTTGATGAGGAACTCAAAGGCGAATTCACCAAACTCGCCAAAGCCAAAGACCGCACGGCGGCGCAGATATTGCGCGAAATGATGCGCAGCTACGTCGCCGAAGAAACCCCGCCAACGCCTGAATATATCGAATGGCTGACGCGCAAAGTCGAAAAATCACGCGCCAGCATCGCGGCAGGCAATTTTTATACGCATGAGGAAATGAAAGATCGCATGGCCGCGCACCGCGCAAAGTGGCTCGCCGAACATGAACGCGAAAAAGCTGCGTGAAGCTGGTCTGGTCGCCCGAGTCCGAGGCGGATCGCCTGTCCATCTTCAAACATATCGCCGCTGATAACCCCACCGCCGCCTTCGATATGGAAACGCTTTTTGAAGACCGCGCCGAACAGCTTCTCGACTTCCCCGACATGGGCCGCCCCGGCACACTCGACGACACCCGCGAACTGACCGTCCATCCCAATTACAGACTGATCTACGAAGTCGCCGAAGACACCGTGCGCATCCTGAATGTGATCCACGCCCGCAGAGAATGGCCGGAGTGAGAGGCGCGCGCTTCGTGGTCTTCGTGGCTTCGTGTGAGTAATAATCCGGGGAGAGACTGGATGGGGCTCACGCGAAGGCGCGGAGAGGTTTGAACTGCTCGCACTAAGCCATCATCTCCACCCGTTCAGGCTGAGCCTGTCGAAGCCTTAATTGAAGATAGGCATGTTATGAATTGAATCTCAATATTCACGCCAACACAGCTTTTTCAGATAGCTCAATTCTGTTAGACTACCAATATGGCCAAAAGAGAATCAGACGCCCCCTATTCATTTCGTGTAAATCGGAAAGAGCCAATTTTAGAAGGGCATACCAGAAATCGGAAGAAGTTACTTAACCCATTCAGCAGCCTTCCTTACACACAGACCAGTTTCACAGCAGACATTTTTCCGGAACTTTTATGGTTGGCATTGATTCTTGATCGCTTTGGTTATCGGCCCGGCATTGAGATTGCTACGCCATTCCAAGTCGCGCTGTATAAAATCTCAAAGAAACGTCCGTGGTATCGGCTGTCTGAGATAGCCAAACTCAGCCCGAAACAGTGGGAAAGAATGGCAGAGCCTACTGGCCCTTTCAAAGAAGCGATTATGGAGGCACTTGCTCCAATTGCACTTGTTTATCCCGAGCTTGGAATGAAATTCCTGAAGCCTGCTAAGTCAGATTCTAATGAACATATACTCCGGTTGAAAAATAGTGTTAGGCGATTTTCCAATAGATTTGAAACCCCAGGTTCCGCATTGATTGGGGGATTTGTTTTCTTACAAGCATTTGTAGGTCGAATGCAGGTTCCTCCTGACGTCATCGGGGGGATTAACAGCATCGTGTCGAGTCCTGGGTCTGACGAGGCCGAAACAGCTAGTTCGATGGTTCGAGCAACAATGCTTGCAATGTGGTCTGCTGATAATGAAGATAAAAAAGAATGGCCTAAAGTTTTTTGGCGCGCCAACTTAAAGGTTTCAGGATGTGACTACGACAGAAAATGTGAATGACGAACCATCGCTCGACAAAATAGGAAACTTCCTTGACGAGTATGTAAAGCATGTCCATTCCCGGATTGATTTGAGAAATGGATCAGATGTTCCACTCGATTTGTATTACGGGCATGTGCCCAGCGTTTTTGCCGGACTACTGGCACGACAAGGCACTTTAACTATAAAATTAGCCTTATGCCCTCCATTATGGGACGGTCATGTCGCACCAATGTTGTTACGCGGGATGGTCGAATGCCTTGTAACAGCTCGGTGGATCATGCTTGATCCTTTGATCAGGGCGGCTGAATATATTTCTTATGGATTAGGGCAAGCAAAACTGACACTCTCACGTATGCAAAACGAAATTGAGGACGAGCCAGATCCTGAAACGAAAGAACGGCTCCTGTCCTTCGCTCAGATGCAAGAATCTTGGATTGTATCACAGAGGCTTATACAATTTATTGATGTAAATTTGGGGTCTTGGTCTGGCATGTCAATTCGAAAAATGTGTGAAGAAATTGGAGATGTAGATTTATACCGGTTTTGGTTTGTTCCTTTTAGTACTACAGTTCATAATACATGGCAGCATGTTTCAGTATGTAATACTAAAATCTGTACCAACCCATTGCATATGGAACATCGCCTATCACATATTGCCTCACGCCCAATGGATGCTGATATTATGAGAATGTCCGCCAAATTTTTTGACAAGCTCGTGATCGCATTTGATGATTTTTACCGCTTAAAATTTCATGATATATCAGCAGAGACCTTCTTCAGGGATGGCCTGATGGAAATTCTTGAGGAATAGCTGAGTATTGCCTTTGATGGGGGCTACCTCCCTCAAGCCGCCTTCATCCGCTCATACCCAAGCGTCGCCAGCATCACGGTTTTCGGCACGGGCTGTTCGCCTGATAGATAATAGGCAATCATGCGGCGAGAGAGGCCGAGCGCGACGGCGGCGGCGTCTAGAGTCATCGCGTGCCCCTCCATCCATTGACGGAAGGCGGCGGCGGGCATTGTTTCGCCCGCTTGCTCATCAGCCCAGCGGCGCAATTGGGTACTGCCGAAATCATATTCACCCGGCCATTCTATCGACCAGCCATCGGGTGAAATGGCCACGCCTGCAAACACGTCCGCGTTTGCCAAACTGCCAAGTGCAGGATGCGCGGCAATGATCGCTGAAAGGTCAATCTGCCCGTGCCGCCCGTCATCCCATTGCAGGTTGAGAGTGCTTGGCCCGGTAACGGAGACTGATGTGATTTTGCCAATGCTCATGCTGCACCTCCGCTTCAAAACTTGAAAATCGGATGCGTTGCAGCATGGTGCAATAATTGCACTTTTGCAATATGCAGGTGCTGCACCCCGCTCACAACAAAATGCGCCACCTTCCCCCGCCCCCGCAAACGCGCTACCCGCCATCCATGTCTCACCCGCAGGTAAACCTAGGCTATCGCCCCGATATTGACGGGCTGCGCGCGGTCGCGATTTTGCCGGTGGTTTTTTATCATTCGGGGCTTGGGCTGTTTCCCGGCGGCTATGTCGGGGTTGATGTATTTTTCGTTATCTCGGGCTTTCTGATTACCGGGATTATCGCGCGTGAAGTCGATGAGGGGCGTTTTTCGATCCTCAATTTTTATGAGCGGCGCGCACGGCGGATCATGCCTGCGCTGATGGTGATGCTGGCGTTTGTTCTGTGTGCGGCGGCTTATAGCTTCTTTCCCGGTGATTTTGCCAAGCTACCCAAATCGGCGCTGATGACGACGCTGTTTGTTTCCAATATCGGTTTTTTCCTTGAGACGGGATATTTCGCGGGCAGTGCCGAGACGGTGCCGCTGCTCCACACATGGTCGCTGGCGGTGGAGGAGCAGTTTTACCTCGGCTTTCCGATCCTGCTGATCCTGATCGCGCGTTTCGTGCCCGGGCGGCGGATGACGACCTTGGTGGCGATTGCACTCATATCCTTTGCGCTTGCTGTGGCCACACAGGCGAGCGGATCGGGCTTTGCGTTTTACCTGTTGCCACCGCGCGCTTGGGAGCTGTTCATCGGCGCGTTGATCGCGGTGGGCGGAGTCCCGGCAATCAGATCGCACTGGCTGCGTGAGGGCGTAGCCTTGGCGGGGCTGGCCGCGATTGCCTATGCCGCGCTGTGCTTTGATAAGACGACGGTATTTCCCGGTGTGAATGCGCTTTTTCCGGTGCTTGGTGCGGCGGCGCTGATCCTGTGCGCGCCAAGGACGGTGGTTGGCCGTCTGCTTGAAACCGGGCCGATGGTCGGGATCGGGCTGATCTCTTACTCGCTTTATCTGTGGCATTGGCCGCTGATCGTTTTCACCGAATATATGACGGACACGCGGCCGGCGGGGTGGGTAAGCGTGATGGTGATCAGCGCATCGTTCATCGCAGCCTTCTTTTCGTGGCGCTTTGTGGAGCGGCCTTTCCGCAGCACAGCCGCATTTGATCGCCGCGCGGTTTTCCGCTGGACGGGCGTGAGCATGACGCTTGCCTGTGCCGCATCGCTCACCCTGATGACAACAAACGGCTGGCCCGCGCGTTTTTCGCCTGAAACACGCCGGATGGACGCGGCGCGCAATGACGTTAGCCCGGCGCGTGTCGAGTGCATCGCTGATGAAATTGGTGGCCTTCGCCCCGAATGTACGCTCGGTGCGCGCGTGCCGCCTACTACGATTCTCTGGGGGGATAGCCACGGTGTTGAATTGGCTTGGGCGATTTCGGAAGTTTTGGCGCAGCGAAAGGCATCGCTGATGCAGCGCACGCGCGGCAGTTGCCCGCCGATGCTGGGCTATGGCACTGAAGGATGTATCGCATTCAACGCACAAATGCTTGGCATGATCGCGGCGAATAGCGATTTGCGCACGGTGATCCTTGTCGGCTTCTGGGTCGACCCTGCCTATGGTGCTGGCGAAAACCCGCAAAAGCTTGATCAGACGATCCGGGCGCTGCGCCGCCTGAACCGCAAGGTCATCCTGATCGGCGCGGTGCCGCAGCAGCCGTTTGATGTGCCGCGCCATCTTGCCAGACTCACCCAACGCGGCGATCCGACCGAGGGCGTGGGCGTAACGCGGGTAGAATTTGACGAGCGGAGCGCTTGGCTGCGCCGTTATTATCCCGGCTGGCGCGCGCTGGGCGTGACGATTTGGGAGCCGTCCGATACGCTGTGCAACGCGCAATATTGCGCGGTGATCCGCGACGGCGTTCCAATCCATTTTGACAAGCATCATCTGAGCCTGAGCGGCGCGCGGCGCGTTGTCCGGCCACATCGGATAACAAACTAGAGCATGATGAGGTTAAGCCGCACCATGGCTATACTCCGGCGAAGGTCGGAGCGAGATTGAGATTAGATGGCGCAGGCCTTAATTGCCTCAGGCGTTGGCCGGTCGCCACTCACGGTAAAGCGCATGAGGAAGATGCCCGCTGTCGGCAGGGGGTGCTGATCGACTTTTTTATAGCCGACTGACGCCATTTCGCATTCCAGCAATGTGGGGGGGATGCCATGCGCGCCGGTCGGGCGGTCGGCGTCAACCACGACCACTTGTCCGCCGGGGAGCAACGAGGGGCGCAGCCGCCAGAGAAATTCGTAAGGCGTCGCGATCTCGTGATACATGTGGATCATGAATACGCGGTCAAAGCTGTTTTCGGGCAGTTTGGGGTCAGCAGGTGCACCGAGCATCACACTGACATTATCAAGCCGTTCGCGCAGTGCCCGCTCGGCGAGCTTTTGACGCACCTTGGGGAAAATATCCTGCGCGAGCACGCGGCCCTCCTTGCCGACGCGCGCGGCGAGGCGGATCGTATAATAGCCTTCACCTGCGCCAATGTCGGCAATGCTCATACCGGCATTCACGCCGGCGATGTCCATCACCTTATTGGCTTCGTCAACGCGGTCACGCTCGGCCTCGCTTGCCCACCGATCCGAGGTAATGGCTGATACGGGGCGCTGCGCCTCGGGAAATGCGCTGCTTGCAACATTGTTGTCCTTGGCCACCGCGCGCGTATTGGCCGGCGTGCCGTTGCACGATACCAGTAGGAGCGTGCCCGAGAGCAGCAGGAATGGCTTAATCGACATCTTCAACGTCAACAGACTCCCCAGTTACACGCTGGGATAGAGCGGCTGCCATGAACGGGTCAAGTGCGCCATCAAGCACATCGCTCGGACTGGTCGAGGTGACGCCGGTGCGCAAGTCTTTGACAAGCTGATAGGGCTGGAGAACATATGAACGGATTTGATGCCCCCAGCCGATGTCTGTCTTGCTCGCTGCTGTTGCGCTTGCTTCGGCTTCGCGTTTTTGCAGTTCGGCTTCATACAGCCGGGCGCGAAGCTGATTCATCGCTTCGGCCTTATTCTTGTGCTGTGAACGCTGGTTCTGGCACTGGACGACGATGTTGGTCGGGATGTGCGTGATCCGCACGGCGGAATCGGTTGTATTGATGTGCTGCCCGCCTGCGCCCGACGCGCGGTAGGTATCGATGCGCAGCTCGCTCTCGTTGATTTCGATATCGATATTCTCGTCGACCACGGGATAGACCCAGACGCTGGCAAAGCTCGTGTGTCGCCGCGCGTTGCTGTCATACGGGCTGATGCGCACAAGCCTGTGGACGCCGCTTTCGGTTTTGGCATAGCCGTAAGCATTCTCGCCTTTGAGCAAATAGGTAACCGATTTGATCCCGGCTTGTTCGCCCGCGTGATAATCGATTAGCTCAACTTTCATGCCGCGTCGTTCGGCCCAGCGCGTGTACATCCGGCTGAGCATTTCGGCCCAATCCTGGCTTTCGGTGCCGCCCGCACCAGCGTTGACCTCGACATAAGTATCGTTGCCATCGGCTTCACCGGCGAGCAGCGCCTCAACCTTGTCATGTTCGGCGCGCGCAGCAAGAGCGGCAAGTGCTGTCCCGCCTTCGTCGACCATTGCGGTATCGCCTTCGGCTTCAGCCATTTCGATCAGTTCGACCGTATCGGCCATTTCGCTTTCGATCGCGCGGGTTGCCGCGATGGCTTCGTCAAGCCGACGCCGTTCGCGCATCACCTCTTGCGCAGCCTTTGGATTGTTCCACAATGTCTGATCCTCGACGCGCGCGTTGAGCTCATCAAGCCGCTTGAGCGCGCGATCCCAATCGAGAAAACGGCGTAACAAATCGAGTGCTTGATTGATCTGATCAACATGGGCCTGCGCTTCAGCGCGCATGAGTATTCTCCAATTTATAGCTCTGGATGACGTAGGAATACGTCAATAAATCCCGCCCTCACGTTGCAGGAATTCGCTATCGCGGGGCTGTTCGGTGGCTTTTTCAGGGCCACTGCTTGTGGCTTTAGTATTCGCCTTAAGCTTAGGCAATTCATCGCGGCGGATTGAACGGCGCGGTTCGCTCTCGGGCTTGAACGCCTCCCAGATGACAGCGGCCTTGGGGTCACTGCTCGGCCAAGCGCCGTACACCCGCTTGCCCGAATTGCGGTCAATCCGAACCATACGAATCCCCGCAGGTGCGCGAAACGGGACTACTGGCATATCCTTCATCGCTTTGGCCGCGAAGGATTTGAAGATCGGCACCGCAAGCGTACCGCCCTGCGCATAGGATCCCATCGGCTTGGGCTGGTCAAAGCCAAGGTAAACGCCCGCAACCATATCAGCCGAGCCACCGACGAACCAGACATTGGTTGGCCCGGTAGTTGTACCTGTCTTGCCAAATATCGGGCGTTTGAGATCAATCAGTTGCGTTGCCGTGCCGCGCTGGATTACACCTTCAAGCATATGGACAGTTTGGTAGGCCGAAAGCGCGTCGATCGCCTGCTTGGTACGCGGAGCCGGTCGTGGCATCGGTTTGCCATCATATTCGGGCATGTTGCAACGCTCGCAAGGGCGGGTATCGGCGCGATAGCGTATCTTGCCATTCCGATCCTGAACGAAATCAATCAGGGTGGGGGATACATCGCGACCATTGCGCGCGAGAATTGAATAAGCGTTCACCATCTTCATCACGGTGGTCTCGCCGGCACCAAGCGCAATCGCAAGCACCGGCGAGTAGGTGCGTCCGGGCCCACTGATCCCGGCTGCCGACGCCAGCTTTACGACCTTTTCCATCCCTGTCTGTGACGCAGCGCGCACTGTCATTAAATTTCTCGATTGTTCAAGGCCCCAGCGCATCGTGTGCGCGCCGGAGCCACTGCTGCCGCCAAAATTCTTGAAACATTTGCGTCCGAGTTTTGCCGATTGATACACGCAGAATGCGCCGTCGATAATGATTGAGGCGGGCGTCATCCCGCTATCAAGTGCTGCCGCATAGACAAATGGCTTAAAGCTTGATCCTGGTTGGCGCTGCGCTTGTGTCGCGCGGTTGTATGATTGTATCCGCGAATCAAAGCCACCCTGCATCGCCAATATGCGCCCCGTATGCGGGTTTTGCACAACCATACCGCCTGATATGGCAGGAACACTGCGCAGCACCCAGGCACTGCCCTCGGCTTTAACAAGGATGACGTCACCTGGTTTCATTGCATTGAAAGCGCTTGTTGCGGTGCCGCGCCTCGGCATCGTTGCTCCCCATGCCGGGAGCGTTCCTGTCTTGCCATCGGTAAAGCCGATTTGCGCGCTGCCAGCATCCTTTTCGAGTAGAATCGCCACGCGCCATTCGGGATAACCAGCGCCCAGATTAGCGCCTGCAAGCCGCTGTGCCCAGCCGGTTCCGGGATCAAGCGTTTTGATCGGCCCTGTCCAACCCCGTCCACCATCATAGCGGATGAAGCCATCGCGCAGCGCCTCTTCGGCATAGCTTTGGATTTGCGGATCAAGCGAGGTGCGAATCCACAGGCCGCCATCATAAACGCTGAACGGATTGCGCCCGCCTTCCGATGTTTCACCGAATTTTGCGATCAAATCGCGGCGGACTTCCTCGAGGAAATAGCCGCCTGCAAGATCATTGTTTGAGGAACTGCGCGGAATCAAGCCAAGCGGACGTGCCATCGCGGTCTGGTAATCGGCCTCATTAATAAATTCATTCTCGAGCATTTCCTTGAGCACGAACGCCCGCCGCTTCATCGCCCGATCGGCATTTTTTGCGCGGCCATAGGTTTCAGGAGCCTTTGGCAAAATCGCGAGAAACGCCATTTCCGCGATCGAAAGCTCACCCACATCTTTTGCAAAATAGGCACGCGCGGCGGCTTGCACGCCAAAGCTGCTGCGACCAAGCGCGATCTGATTGAGGTAAAGCTCCATGATCTGCTTTTTGGTCAGCGCCGATTCGATGCGCTTTGCAAGGATCGCTTCTTTGACCTTGCGGACATAGCTGACTTCGTTGGTCAACAACAGGTTTTTGGCGACTTGTTGTGTGATCGTCGAAGCACCAATCTTGCGCCCCGAACTGCCGATATTGGTAATCATTGCCGAAACAATGCCCGGATAATCAAGCCCGCTATGTTCAAAGAAGGTTTTATCCTCTGCCGCCATATAGGCGTGAACCAGCGTGATCGGAAATTCATCGTAACGCAGTTGCACGCGCCGTTCGCGGGCATAGCTATGTACCGGCGTGCCATCGAGACCGCGCACATTGGTAGGCAGCGGCGGCTCATAGGTCTTCAGTCGATCAACCGAAGGAAGGTTGCGCGCGAACACCAGCCAGACCAGCAGCCAGCCCAGCAAAATCAGGCCAAGCGCGTAGCTCGCAAGACGAAACCAGCGCTTTTCCCAGCTTTGCGATAGCGTTGCTGCAAAGCCGCTGGTTTCGCGGCGCAAGCGCAATTTCAAACTTGGGGACTCTGACGCTTCATCCATGGTGAACCGCGTCTAACAGCTTTGCCGGTGATTTCCAGAGCGATTTCCGTGAGGCCGTCCGCGAGTCGATTCGATTGTTGCTAAATTTTGCGTCCTAGGTGCCCGGCACATTCAACGGCATAATGCCAGGCCACCCGGCCCGAACGTGCCCCGCGCTGCGCCGCCCATGTCAGCGCATCGGCAGGATCATAAGCAAAACCATGGCTTTTTGCGTAAACCGCAATCATCGCGAGATAGGTGGCCTGATCACACACATGAAATCCAAGGCTAAGCCCGAACCGATCGGCAAGGGCAAGGCTATCATCAACCGCGTCGCGCGGATTGATCGCGCCTGCTTGCTCGGCCATGTCGCGCGCCACGATATGGCGGCGGTTTGAGGTTACATAAATGCGGACATCGGCTGGCCGTGCGTTTGCGCCGCCTTCAAGCACCGAACGCAGCAGGCGTGTTGATTGATCCTGCCCTTCAAAAGCAAGATCATCAATGAAGACAATTACGGCGCGGGGCCAATCGGCAATGGCGGCAAATAGCAAAGGGAGTTCGGAGATGCGGTCAGGTGCGATTTCGATCAGCGCAACGCCCGCACCTTCGGCCTGAAGTGTTGCAATGCAAGATTTGACCAGCGCAGATTTACCCGAACCGCGTGCCCCCCAAAGGAGTATGTCATGCGCGGCGTGGCCAGCCGCAAGCCGCCGATTGTTTTCAAGCATAGCATCGCGCTGCGCATCAATCCCGGTAAGTTGCTCGATCGGCAGCGGGGCAAAGTTGGTCGCGGCTGCTAGGCCCTGTTCACCCCAGACATAGGCCGAAGCCGAAGGATTGACAGGTGCGGCGGGTGGTGGCGCGATCCGCTCCAATGCAGCGGCGATGCGTTCAAGAAGGGCGCGGTCGGTCATGCTTGGCGAATATGGCGCATCAGCTTGTCGTGCAATGCTATATCCCTGCGAGTAATTCTAGGGCGGCTTTGCGTTGGGCGAAGTCGGGCAAAGCCATGGCGGCTTGCAATTGCGCTTTGGCCCCGGCCCTGTCACCGCTTTCGAGCATAAGTTGGGCTAGCTGGAAACGGAGCATCGGCGCATTTGGAGCAATCGCAACCGATTTTTTGAGAAGCGCGATCCCTTTCGGTTTGTCCTTACCGCTCTTGTAAAGCATCCAGCCATAGCTGCTGGCCAGCGCGGGATTGCTGATCGCAATGGAATAGGCCGCGCCTGCGTAAGTGAGCGCGCGCTCATTATTGCCCTGACCAAACCAGGCCCAGGCGAGTTTGTTGAGGATTGTTGCATCGCGGTTGCCAAGCCGTTCGCGCAGACTGTCAAGCGTGGCAATCGCAACATCCCACTGTCCCGTCTCCATGAAATAATCTGACGCGAGCAAGAGCGCGGCGACGTTGCGCGGGTTTTGCGAAAGAAACAGGTCGAGTACGCGGACGGCTCCGCCATTGTCTCCACTGCGTCGTTTGGCATCAATCAGGCGCAGTGCGATTGGCTCTGAAAAGCGAATGCTTGCCGCTATTTCATAGGCCTTAACCCCGTCCTCGGTACGGCCAAGCGCGATCATGGCGTCGCCGACCAGCACATGCGCTGCGGGAACACCGGGGTTTAGATCACGCAGGCGTTCGGCGCTGCGCAAGGCTTGCGCGATTTGGCCACTGCGGATCAAGGCCGTAATCCTCGGGATTGCAACATCGGCATTATCCGGATTGCCGCTGCTCACCATTGCCATACGGGCAAGATCGCTGGTCATGTCAAATGGTACGGGTTCGCCTCTTACGGGCAAAGCGGCACGGTCAAGGAAGGCGGCGGCTGCTTTGCGGTCGCCTAAATCCTCATAGGCGCGGCCAATGACGGACAAGGTGTAGCTATCGGCATCGTCGCGCTTTGCGACGGGTTCAAGCACTGCAATGGCCGAACGCGAATCGCCCGCATGCCACATTGCAGTGCCAAGCAGGCGCCGCGCTTTAAGGTTTTCGGGTTGGGCTTTTACGATATCATCAAGTTGGGAAATCGCCTGCTCGCTATTCCCGGTCGAGAGATCAAGCACCGCCTTGAGTAGCTTGACGCCGGGCACGCCGTCCATCTTTTCATCAGTCCGGTAGAGCAGCGCGCGCGCTAGGTCGGGTTTGCCTGCGCGCGCCGCAAGCACGGCTTGCAAATAACGCGCGTCTGGATTGGCGGGCTCGATTGCCTGTATCCTGCGCGTCATGGCGAGCATGTCAGTGGCGCGGCCAGCCTCGCCAAGCGTGGCCGCAGCCTGCACCATCGCTGTGATATTGCCCGGATCGAGTGTCAAAACGCGATCAAACCAAGGGATTGCGGCAATTAATCCATATTGATCGCGCACAAGCCTGCCCATCAACATCATTGCATCGATATTGAGTGGGTTATGGCCGATTGCTCGATTGGCAGCTTCAATTGCGCCGCCAACATTGCCGCTCAGCATGCGGAAATTGCCGATGTCAGTCCAAAGCTGCGCGCTCTTCGGGGCAAGAAGGATGGCCCGATCAAAATATTGTGCCGCACCCGAAAAATCGCCCCGCGCAATCGCCGCGTTGGCACGGATCCGTGCGGTATAGCCAGCTGATACAGGGAAAATTTCTCTTAATTCAGGCGCGTTCAAAACGCCGTTATAATTTTTCTGAAGCAACCATGCGTCGAGCATCAAATGCTGGATTTGCGGTTCGGGCACACCAAGGTCGATCGCGCGGCGCAATTCGGATTCAGCGGCAACGCCGTCTCCGAGCGTCAGATAAATGCGCCCCTGAAACGCGTGGGCAAGGCCCCATTCGCCGTCGGCTTTGATCGCGTTGAGCAGTTCAATTCGTGCGGCCTGTGGTTTGCCCGCGTAAAATTGCTCGATACCCGCGACGATTGCTTGCCGTGCTGAGGCACGATCTGCGGCGTGCGCCGACGTGGAAAATATGAGCGTAAGAAGCGCAAAAATGTGGGAAATTCGTACCACCTTAGACGACAAGCCCGTGCTGCTTAATCAGATCATACAGCGTCGGACGGCTGATGCCGAGCAGCTTGGCGGCGTTTGAAATATTGCCTTCCGTTCGGGCAATTGCGCGACGGATGGCGCGTTGATCGGCCATGTCCCGGACGGCTTTCAGATTGATCATGTCTCCGCTGTTATCATTGTCCGCCGCACTACCAAGATCAAGATCGGCGGCACTGACAAGCTTGCCATCAGCCATGATCACCGCACGTTTGATCCGGTTTTCAAGTTCGCGGACGTTGCCCGGCCAGTTCCAACGGTCAATTGCGGCAAGCGCATCGGGCGCGAGCCCTTTAACTGCCGGGTTCATGCTTGGCGCAAATTTGATTAGGAAATGCCGTGCGAGCAGGCCGGCATCACCGGGCCGTTCGGCAAGTGTTGGAATACGAACGACGATTTCGGCCAAGCGGTAGTAAAGATCCTCGCGGAAGCGCCCTTCGCTGATCATTTCTTCAAGATTCTGGTGGGTGGCGCAGACAATCCTTGTGTCGACCGCAATTGGCTTGCGCCCGCCAATCCTTTCGATCACCCGTTCTTGCAGAAAGCGGAGCAGCTTGACCTGAAGGGGCAGGGGGATGTCACCAACCTCGTCAAGGAACAATGTGCCGTCTGCGGCTAACTCGATCTTGCCCTCGGTGGTTTTGACCGCACCCGTGAATGCGCCTTTTTCATGGCCGAAAAGCTCTGATTCAAGCAAATTTTCCGGGATCGCTGCACAGTTGATCGCGACAAATGCCCCGTTTTTCCGCCTGCTCGAATCATGAACACCGCGCGCCAACAGTTCCTTGCCCGTACCGCTGGCACCGAGCAGCATGACTGAGACATCGGCAGCTGCCACGCGCTCAATTGTCCGCGCCACTTTCAGCATTTCCGGGGCAGCGGTGATCATACCGCCAAGTACCGTGGTATCAGCCGTCGGCTGGGCTGCCAGCCGCATATTATCGGCCTCAATCGCGTGAAGATGAAATGCACGCGCCACGATCATGCCAAGTTCGTCAATATCAACAGGTTTTTGGTAAAAATCATATGCGCCGCTTGCAATCGCACGCATTGCGCTTTCACGGGCACCATGGCCTGAAGCGATGATCACTTTTGTATCGGGCTTGAGCGCGAGGATCTCGGCCAAAGTTGCAAAGCCCTCGCTGACACCGTCAGGGTCGGGTGGCAGGCCAAGGTCAAGTGTAACGACCGCAGGCGATTCCGCGCGGAGTGCATCAATCGCGCTTGTCCGGTCACCCGCAACAACGACGTCATAATCGTCATAGGCCCAGCGCAACTGGCGCTGAAGCCCCTGATCATCCTCGACGATGAGCAATTTGGGTTTGGTGGCTTCGGTCATGCGGCTTCCTGTTGTCCAATAGGATCAAGGCGGATTTCAGCGGCACCGGGCAAAAAGATCGTGAAACGGCTGCCTTTTCCTTCGCGGCTGGCCACTTCGATCCGGCCGTCCATCGCAGCGATCAGGGCGCGGGCTTCGAACGCGCCGATGCCAAACCCACCGTCCTTGGTCGAGGTGAACGGCTTGAACAATTGTTCGCGGATGAAGGCCGGACTCATCCCTTTGCCATTGTCGATTACGTCGATTGCGATCTCGTCGCCCGCGATGTGCGGGTTTATGCTGACAGGCTCGGTGCTCGGGCTTGCATCAATCGCATTTTGCACAAGATGGCTGAGCGCTTGTTCGAGCCGCGCCGGATCTGCGTGCAAGACCAGTCCATATGTTCCGCCGACAACCACTGGATGTGCCGCACGTTTGGCCTTGGCTATACTCTCGGCAATTGGCTGGAGTGCTACAGTGCGTGGCTCCTCAGGGCGGGATTTATTGTGCTGCGAAAGCCGTGCGAGGAGATCATTCATCCGTGCGGTCGAATTTTGGAGTGTGACGATCATGTCGGCGCGAAATTCGGGATTGTCTGCATGGCGTTCGACGTTGCGCGTGACGAGGCTTAGCTGGCTCACCAAATTTTTGATATCGTGCATGATGAAGGCAAAACGGCGGTTGAACTCATCAAAGCGCTGGGCATCCGAAAGTGCCTCTTGCCCGCGCGCCTCCTCAAGATAGCTGGCCACCTTCCTTCCAACCACACGGAGCAGGTCAAAATCCTCCCAGTCAAGCATCCGCGCAATCGGAGGGCGTTCAAGGATCACGACGCCCGCCAACCGCTCGAAGTGAATAAGCGGGATCATCGCCCACGCCCCCGGCTCGGCAATCAGCCATTCGGGAATATGGCTGGCGTCTTCGTCTCCACTATTTCCACCGTTACGCAGCAAATCAAGTTCGACAACACGTCCGCTGATCTGGAGCCACCGTGCTGTTTCGCTGGTCGCTGAAAGCGTGGGCGGATCAATCAAATCCCAATTCCAACGCGCGCGGGTGACAAGCCCGCCACTGTCATCGGGCAACAGCAATACCCCGCCAGCCGATTCGGTAATATCCGCCACGGCTTGGATCACGCGGGTTTCAAGCGGGATGCTACCTTCGCCCGGTCGTCCCAAAGTATCGGTAAATCTTAGCCATTCAGCACGGTAATCATAGCGGTGCTGAAATAGATGCTTGGAAATCTTGACGCGAAACCAGGCGCGCAACCGGCTTGATGGCAGGAGTACAAGTGCAATCACCGAGGCTCCGAAAACAAAGCTGACCTGGGCAAGCCGAACATATGCGCCGCCGATGAGTTCAAGCGCAGAGCTCGCCAGCAACATTGTCACAATATAGCCGCCGATCGCGACGAGGCTCAAAGATTGGAAAGTGATACTGCGTGAGAGGCGGACATTCCAATTGGATGTATGGCGCGTCGCAAGGGCAAAAATGGGTGCGGCAATCGCGGCTGTAAGGCCACGAAGCGCAAAAAGCTCGTCAGCGGAGTTTCGCGACAGATAGCAAACCGTGTAAAGATTAAGATCGTAAACCCACATCAATGTGAGTGCAAACATCGGTAGCCGGATCGCTGCGCGCGTTTCAAGCGTGGCGGCGTTATAAAGATTGTGAACCAGCAGCAGCGCGCCAACTGCGATGATCATCCGGATCATTGCCGACGCGAGAAACATCGCATCAAGGACGCGCGGCGACAGTGCGGCGATTTCTCCGATCAGGATCAATCCCGTCGCGACCCCGATCACACCGAGAAGCACAACATAAAGCGCGGCGACCGTGCCGGTGCGGTGCGCCTTTTCGCCATTGCGCCACAGCATATACATAAAGCCAAGCCATGCTGCATTGCGCAGTTGCTCGATCAATTGTGTGGCCACTGCGAAGTGCGATGCCATCGCAGTCAGCAGTGCCCAGAGCGCTGTTATGATCGCAGCGCCGAGCAACGCAAGGCTCTGCCCATCGCGTACGTTGCGCTGCACCTGCCATACTGCAAGCGCGCCAAACAGGATCGCCGCAAGCGCGTGGCTCCACTGGCCGATGAAATCGAACAGCACCTCACCCATCAGCGTGCACCCTCGGGCCAGAGGACGACACGCAGTGTCTGGAGCAGGATCAGGACATCAAGAAACGGCGTGTAGTTTTTGGCGTAGTAGAGATCATATTCAAGCTTGTGCCGCGCATCCTCAAGGCTTGCACCATAAGGGTAGTTGATTTGTGCCCAACCGGTAATGCCGGGCTTAACCATGTGGCGTTCGGCGTAATAATTGAGCTTGGTTTCCAGATCTTCAACGAATTGCGGACGCTCGGGGCGCGGGCCGACAAAGCTCATGTCGCCTTTTAAAACGCTCCACGCCTGGGGCAGCTCGTCAATCCTTGTCATACGGATAAATTTGCCAACGCGGGTAATGCGCGGATCATTTTTCTGTGCCCAGACAGCCTCGCCGTTTACTTCGGCATCCTGACGCATTGATCGCAGTTTGATTAGCTCAAATGATTGGCCGTAAAGCCCGACACGCGTTTGGCGAAAAAAAGCCGGGCCATGGCTCTCAAGCTTGACGAAAATCGCACCGATCAGGATCAGCGGCGCTGCAACGACGAGCAGCACAAGGCTCACCACAATATCGAACAGCCGTTTGGCAAGCGATGACAAGCGCCGTCCGCTCGAAAAACCGTCGGAAAAAATGAGCCATGACGGATTGACAGTATCAAGATCAACGCGCCCCGTTTCGCGTTCAAGGAACGAGGTTAGCTCATTGACATGCACCCCGGTTGTCTTGACGCGGATCAAATCGTTGATTGGCATCGCGTTGCGCCGTTCTTCGAGCGCCAGCACGACCTCACTAGCATTGAGCAGTGTGGCATGTTCAGCAAGGTTATCGATGTGAATGCGGTTGATCGCGGTCGGGATAACCGGCTCGCAATCATTCATCGCGACATGACCGACAACGATGAAGCCGACGCCTTTTTCTGCCGCTAGGCTCCTGATCCGTGCGGCACGCGGGCCGGCACCAAGCACCAGCAAGCGGCGCTTAAACCCATCGCTTCCCAGCAATTTGCCAAACAGCGCGCGGACGAGCACCATCAGAATATAGGCAAACACCATCGCGTACAGCGAGTTTGATCGCCACAACGTAATCCCCGGCAACGTAAAAAACATGATCGACATGAAAATCACGCCAAGCGAAATCGCGACGAGCAAGCGTGCGGCGGCAAAGCGAAGCGAAAGCAGCGCATCGATCCCGTAAACGCCCACCGCAATCATCGCAGTCTGCACCGCTACGGCAAAGGTCAGCAACGGTAGCAGCCGTGTTATCAACGGATCGATAAACATATCGATCTGACGCGCGCGGACCACCCACGCCAATTCTGCCGCCGTTACCAGCAAGAGAAAATCAAGCAGTGCAAGCAACACCACGGCGTGCGGCACATAATGTTTGAAAACTCTAAACACGCTCTGCGAATCGACTCCCATTATTCAGAAAATGTCAAATTTTCCGACACCTGTGCCACTGTCGCTCAAATTTACAAATATTTGCTGAAGGTTGCTAACTTCGCCGCCTGTTTGCAACCCTATCAACTCACCCGCTATAGGCCGGGGCATGATGATGTCCTCCAAGATCACCCCGGTCATTCTTTCGGGCGGTGCTGGCACCCGGCTGTGGCCGATGTCGCGCAACGATCGGCCGAAGCAGTTTCTTCCGCTCACCGCTGAAGCAACGATGTTCGAACTCACGCTTGCGCGGGTCAGTGATGTGTCACGCTTTGATTCGCCGATCATAGTGTCAGGCGCTGGTCATGCCGCACTGGTTGATGAACAGCTTGGCCGCCCTGCTGCAGCGATCATTCTTGAACCCTGCGCGCGCAATACCGCGCCAGCAATCGCACTCGCCGCGCTCGCTGCCGGCCCGCAATCGGTGTTGCTGATTATGCCAAGCGATCATGTTATCGCTGATACGCTCGCATTTGACCAAGCGATTGTCGCCGCCTTGCCACTCACGAACGACGGCTGGTTTGTTACCTTCGGGATTACCCCTACCGCGCCCGAGACCGGATATGGCTATATCGCGGTTGGTGAAGCCTTGGCCGAGGGTGTCCACCGTGTCCACCGGTTCGTTGAAAAGCCTGACCGCGCCAATGCCGAGGTGATGATCGCAGGTGGAGATCATGTCTGGAACGGTGGTATTTTCCTCCTCCGCGCCGATATGTATCTCAGTGCTCTTGCCGTCCACGCGCCGGATATATTGGCGGCAGCCCAAGCGGCAATGGACGGCGCAACCCGCCACGGCACCCATATCCACCCTGATGCCACAGCGTTTGCCGCCTGCCCGTCGGATTCAATCGACTATGCAGTGATGGAGAAGGCCGATCATGTCGCGGTCGTCCCCGTCAGCATGGGCTGGTCTGATATTGGCAGTTGGGATGCGCTCCACGAATTTGGTGCAAAAGATGCGAATGGCAATGTTCACGGCGGCGATGTCTTCACGGTTGATACAGCGAACAACCTGATCCGCAGCGACGGCCTGCGTATTTCGGTCGCAGGCGTGAGTGATCTCATAATCATCGCGAGCGGCAATGATGTGATGATCCTTCCGCGCGGAGGCAGCCAAGCCGCCAAGGCTATAGCCGCCGTGCGGAAGGACTAAGGCGGTGGCGGTGATTGAGGGTGGCTGCCACTGCGCGGCTGTGCGCTTCCGCTTGACACTGCTTTCAAGCACGGTCGATCTGCTCGATTGTAACTGCTCGATGTGCAGCCGCACGGGTTATCTCCATCTGATCGTAGCGCATGATCATTTTGAATTGGTCAGCGGACGTGCGCAATTGTCATCCTATCGCTTCGGCACCGGCGCGGCGGATCATCTCTTCTGCGCGATTTGCGGCGTCAAAAGCTTTTACCAACCACGATCCCACCTTGACTCATGGAGCATCAACTTCCGATGCCTTGATGAAGGCCACGGCCTCACACCGATTATGCGTGCCTTTGATGGGCGCAACTGGGAACGCGCGCGCGGTGCACTTGATGGGGGATAGTTTTGCGCTCAAACTGTGAGGGCAACGCTTATCTCATCGCCTTCGGTGAACCGTTCACGCTTCCGAACATCGGCTTTCAGGGGCAACATATAGCCGCCCTGCTGCTTGCTTGGGAAAAGCGACGTTTGCCAACTTGTCTTGCCGATCGTCGCTGTCACTCGCACCGAGCCCCATCCGCCGCTGCGCCCGCCCACCACGTTTCGTATGGCGGTGGCTGTTTCGCCCGCAATGGTCAGGAAGTGCCATGACCCTTTTGCTGGCGGTTCGGCGCGCCAAAGCCAAACCGGGCCAGTTGCGGTAATCGTCTGACTGTCCGCATGATCATCCCCGATGATCATCATGATTTCACGCATGTCCACGCCGGCGATGGTGCCAGAGCGGAAGCGAAGCGGCAAGCACTGTCAGTCTGAACGTACAATTCAGACAGTGCTATCCCATCGGGTACATAATTTCGCGGCTGACCTTGTGAATCGCCTTCATCACATCATCGCCCAGCACGAGATCGGCTGCCGCGAGAATCGCCGGGAGTTGATCCTCATGGGTTACACCCACAATCGTCGAGGCAACAAAATCATGCTGTTTTGACCAAGCTGTGGCGAGCGTCACGATGTCCATGCCCGCTTCTGCTGCGATCGCCATGTAGCGTTCGGTTGAGGCGAGCGATTTTTCGTTGACGAAACGCAGCGCCATCGTGGCCTGACGCCCACCGAGTTTGAGATAGCCTGAAAAGCGCGCGCCATCGGGCGTTGCGCCACCCTGATATTTACCGCTCAGAACCCCGCCGCCGAGTGGCGAATAGGGGATCAGGCTCACGCCTTCCTCACGACAAACTTGGGCAAGCTCGTCTTCAAACCGGCGGTTGTTCATGCTGAAATTATTCTGGATCGTGTGATAACGCGCGGTGCCGAGCCGTTCGGCGGTGGCGATGCTTTTCATCAGGCCCCAGCTTGTTTCGTTTGAGCAGCCAAGCACACGCACCTTGCCGCTGCGCACCAATTCATCAAGCACTTCCATCGTTTCATCATAAGCGACCCCGTGATCGGGCCAGTGGGTTTGATAGAGGTCGATATAATCGGTTTGCAGGCGGCGCAGGCTGTCTTCGACCGCCTTCATGATATTGTGCCGGTCAACGGCGGTCATTCCGGCACGTTTGGGTGATTTGAACCATATATGGCTTGGCCCCGACACTTTGGTGGCGATGATGATCGCGTCGCGGTCTTTGCCTTTCATCCAGCGCCCGACGATCTCTTCGGTGCGGCCCACATATTTGGCATCAGGCGGCACCGGATAGCCTTCGGCGGTGTCAAAGAAATTGATCCCTGCATCAAAGGATTGGTCAAGTATGCGGTGCGCCATTGCTTCGTCGGCCTGGTTGCCGAACGTCATCGTCCCCATGCAAATGTCCGAAACATAAATAGCGCTTTTGCCGAGGCGACGTGATTTCATTGCGACTCTCTCCTGAGGTTGTGGACTCGGCGATAGCCGTGGTCATCGCGTGTTTGCAAGGCTGGGGAGGCTTGCGTTTGTCCCCGGTTCGCCGATAAGGCAGGGGCAACAAATGGACAGGGTGCAGAATGGCGACAGTCGCAGCAGAGAGTGATGCAAACCTTGATATCAAACGTGACCGGCTGGTAATCACCGCGTCATCGCTTGGCACGGTATTCGAATGGTATGATTTCTTCGTTTACGGCATCCTTGCGGCCCTTCTTGGCAAGCTGTTTTTCCCTTCGGATAATCCAACCGCAGCAACGCTTGCTAGCCTTGCAATTTTCGGCGCTGGCTTTGGTGTGCGGCCGTTTGGTGCAATCCTTTTCGGCTATTTTGGTGATAAAATTGGACGTAAATACACCTTCCTTGTGACGATCACGCTGATGGGTGGGGCCACGGCTGCAATCGGTTTTTTGCCAACCTTTGCGAGCGCTGGCCTTTGGGCACCCGCTTTGCTCTTGCTGATGCGCTGCTTGCAGGGGCTTGCGCTCGGCGGCGAATATGGTGGCGCTGCAATTTATGTCGCTGAACATGCGCCGCCCGGTAAGCGTGGGCAATATACAAGCTGGATTCAGGCTTCGGTTGCGGGTGGCTTCCTTCTCGCGGTGGTCGTTGTGCTCACCACGCGCACCGCGATGGCGCCTGAAAGCTTTGAAGCATGGGGCTGGCGCGTGCCGTTTGTAATCTCGCTCCTGTTGCTTGCGGTGTCGCTTTGGATCCGGCTCAAACTTTCAGAAAGCCCGGTGTTTCAGGCGATGAAGGCGGCTGGTACGACCTCGAAAAATCCGTTCGTCGAGAGTTTCAAATATCCCGGTAACATCAAACGGATCTTGGTGGCTATGCTCGGCGTCGCGGCAGGGTTGACCGTGATTTATTACACATCGCAGTTCGGGACGCTCTATTTCTTGACCGGCCCCGCGCGCGTGCCTGAAACCGATGCGCTTATTTACATGGCTATCGGTGCACTGATAGCTGCGCCGCTATATGTGTTTTTTGGCTGGTTGTCCGACAGGGTCGGGCGCAAGAAACTATTGCTGACGGGCTATGCTCTCGCAATACTATCCGTCTTTCCGCTGTTCCACATGATGGCCAATGCCGCCAACCCTGATCTTGAACGCGCCACCCAAGCATCGCCAGTGACGCTCTCGCTGCCTGACTGTAATTTTAACGTGCTCAACCGTACGCACACCAGCGAATGCGCCAAGGCGCTCAATTTCCTCACCAAGCGCGGGATTGGTTATAGCAAATCGCCAAGCGATACGGTGTCGATGAAGGTTGGAGATGCTGTGGTGCATGGTTTTGATGAAAAATCCTATGTCGCCGTGCTTGAGGCGGCGGGCTATCCCGACAAATCCGATCCGGCTAAGCGCCAGCCGTGGAAGATCGTCCTCGCAGTTGCGTTGATGGTTGCGCTCTCCGCAATGACCTATGGCCAGGTCGCAGCAATTCTCGTCGAGATGTTTCCGGCCAAAATCCGCTACACATCAATGTCGATCCCCTATCATATCGGCACCGGTTATTTCGGTGGGTTCCTGCCCTATATCTCGCAATATATCGTTGCACGGACGGGTGATGCCTATTCGGGGCTGTGGTATATGGTTGGCGTTACCGCGATGGCGTTTATCGTTGCGCTATTCTGGCTGCCCGAAACATCGGGCAAGGAAGTCCTCGACTGACATAAGCGCGCCCGCTATCGGCTGGCCGGTGATGATTAATCCTCCTCTGCGCCTTCGGCTTGATAGTAATGCGCTGGTTGAGAACTGGCGCTGGCTTGCGGGTATGAGCGGGGCAGCATCCTGTGGCGCTGCGATCAAGGCCGATGGCTACGGCCTTGGCGCGCGCGCGGTTTTTGACCGGCTCGTGGCGGCAGGCTGTCGCGATTTCTTCGTTGCAACATGGGGCGAGGCGCAGGTGCTTGGCCCCCTACCGACGGGCATTTCGCTTTCAGTGCTTCACGGTGTTCGTGATGAGGATATGGCGTTTGCTATGGCGGCTCAGGCGCGGCCAACGCTGAACACAGTCGCGCAAGTCACGCGTTGGAAAGCGGCGGGCGGCGGCGCGTGTGATGTGATGATTGATACCGGTATGAACCGGCTTGGCCTTTCGGTTGCCGATGTGACGAGCGGCTTGCTCGCAGGCCTTCAGATCGAAACGCTGATGAGCCACCTTGTCTCGGCTGATGAAAATGCTGCGCAAAATGTTGCGCAGCAA
>JBBTEI010000094.1:11728-16284 GCA_038042405.1 Pseudomonadota bacterium | reverse complement strand
AGCCCGCCCATCACGGTGCGCAGGTTGGTGGTGGTGAGCTGCATGATCGCGAGGTAAAGATCGCTGACTTCATAGGCCGCCTTGGCCGCATCAAGCACTTGGAAAAACACAACGCCGTCGACCGCGACCATTGCGTTATCCTTGGTGATGATTTCCTGCCCCGGAATATCAAGCACTTGCTCCATCATGTTGACCTTGCGGCCCACCCGGTCAATGAACGGCATGATGAAATTAAACCCCGGCAAAGCAGTATTGGTGTAACGGCCAAAGCGTTCAATCGTGTAAACAAAACCCTGCCGAACGACGGTGACCCCCATGAACAAAAACGCGATGGCAAGCACCACCAGAAATAATGCGAAACCAAACCCTGTTGCCATAATGCCCTCCCGAACCAATTGGGGTACACTGCCCGAAACGGGCTTTTGCGCCAAGCAGAATCGGATTGGATTAAGTTGATCTGTCCCCGTTATTTTGAACTTGTTTCAGGATCTAGCCCTCCACAAATCCAGCCTTCCCTAGTTGAGAGATAGACCCTGAAACAAGTTCAGGGTGACGGGTGTGGCTAGTCAAGTCGTTCAGCTAAGCCCAACTCATCTCTATGCCCTAGCGCGCAAGCCAAACTCTGGTTACATGGGCCGCCACGAATCGAAATTTGAAAGATGATCGCTGGCATGGATATCCGCCTTGGACTGACGTTTGATGATGTACTCCTGTTGCCGGGGGCATCCGAAGTTATGCCTGGGCAAACCAATACGGCGACGCGGCTGACGCGGGATATCAGCCTCAACATTCCCATCCTCTCCTCCGCGATGGACACGGTGACTGAGGCTGACATGGCGATTGTCATGGCGCAGCTTGGTGGGATTGGTGTGCTTCACCGCAATCTCGACGTGGCACAACAGGTTGCGGCCGTTCGTCTCGTTAAACGGTTTGAATCGGGCATGGTGATCAATCCGATCACGATTGCGCCTGATGCGACGCTGGCTGACGCTAAGGCGATTATGGCGGCAAACCGGATTTCGGGAATTCCCGTGGTTGAGGCAAGCGGGCGGCTTGTCGGCATTCTCACCAACCGTGATGTCCGTTTTGCCGAAAATCCTAATCAGCCCGTCAGCGAGTTGATGACTCATGAAAACCTCGCCACGGTGAAAGCGGGCGTGGGCCAAGCCGAAGCACAGCGCTTGCTCCATCAACGGCGGATTGAGAAGCTTCTGGTGGTCGATGACGATTATCACTGCGTTGGCCTGATTACGGTCAAGGATATTGAAAAAGCGGTCACTTACCCTTCGGCGACCAAGGATGCGACGGGGCGGCTGCGTGCGGCAGCGGCGACGACGGTGGGCGACGCGGGCTTTGAACGCACCGAGGCGCTGATTGATGCCGAGTGCGACCTGATCGTGCTAGACACCGCGCACGGCCATTCAAAAATGGTTGCGCAAGCGGTTGAGCGGATTCGCAAAATCTCCAATCGGATACAGATTGTAGCGGGCAATGTCGCGACAGCCGACGCCACCCGTGCGCTGATTGATGCTGGTGCTGACTGTGTGAAGGTTGGCATCGGGCCGGGGTCAATCTGCACAACGCGGGTGATCGCGGGCGTTGGCGTGCCGCAATTGACCGCAATCATGGATGCCGCCGAAGAGGCCGCAAAGTCAGGCATTCCGATCATCGCCGACGGTGGCCTGCGTACATCGGGTGATATTGCAAAGGCACTTGCAGCAGGCGCTTCGTGCGTGATGGTCGGCTCGCTGCTCGCCGGGACGGCTGAGGCACCGGGCGAAACATTCCTCTATCAGGGCCGCGCGTTCAAATCTTACCGGGGTATGGGTTCGGTCGGCGCAATGTCACGTGGCTCGGCGGATCGCTATTTTCAGCAGGATATCAAGGATCAGTTGAAGCTGGTTCCTGAGGGGATTGAGGGGCAGGTTGCCTTCAAAGGCCCCGCCAAGGATGTGATTCATCAGCTTGTTGGTGGCGTAAAGGCCGCAATGGGCTATACCGGCTCCGCGACGATTGCCGAATTGCAAAAACGCGCGCAATTTATTCAAATCACCAATGCCGGTCTTTCCGAAAGCCATGTCCATGATATCTCAATTACCCGCGAAGCCCCGAACTATCCGACGCGGTAAATCATGACGCCCTCGGCACGCCTGCAATCGGCGATTGAAATTCTTGATCTCGTGATTGACGCGGCGAAGGATAACGGCCCGGCGGCGGATACAATCCTTAGCAGTTGGTTCAAAACGCGGCGGTTTGTCGGGTCAAAAGACCGGCGCGCGATCCGCGAGCATGTCTATACTGCCGTTCGCGCGTTTGGCACACGCCCGCACAGCGGACGCGCAGCGTTCCTTGGGCTTGATAAGGCGCTTTGGCCGCTGTTTGACGGTTCGCCCTATGGCCCGGCTGAGTATAAACATAGCGATGCGATCGCTGGCCCATCACCCTTATCGGCGTGGCTGGCAGGTTTGATTGATCCAGCCGAACAAGCAGCTTTGCTTGACCGCGCGCCACTTGATTTGCGTTCAAACCGTTTGAAGGCCGAACGTGAGGCAGTGCTGACCCATTTTGCGGGCGCCGAACCAATTGGCCGTGACGGCATTCGCTTACCCGAAAATGTCGCGGTTGAGGCGACGCCCGCGTGGACGCTTGGCCTGATCGACATTCAAGATGCCGGTAGCCAGATTATTGCGCAGGCGTGCCTTGCCAAAGCAGGGATGACGGTGGTTGATCTGTGCGCAGGGGCGGGCGGCAAAACGCTCGCGCTCGCGGCGGATATGGGCGGTACAGCGGGGTTGATCGCGACCGATACCAACCGTGACCGGCTGCAACGCTTGCCACAGCGCGGTTGGCGCTTGGGTGCGGGCGAAGTGGAAACGCGGCTGCTTGATCCGGGTAAAGAGCATGAGACGCTGACTGATCTCGTCGGGCAGGCCGATGTTGTGCTGGTTGATGCGCCCTGCTCGGGTTCGGGCACATGGCGGCGTAATCCTGAGGCGCGCTGGCGCTTGACCCCAACCCGGCTCGAACAAGTTACCGCGACGCAGAGGCATGTGCTGGCGCTCGGCGCGTCGCTCGTCAAACCGGGTGGGGCATTGGTCTATGCGGTCTGTTCATTGATCGACGCCGAGGGCAAAGCCCAAATTGATGCGTTTCTTGCCGAGAATAAGGGCTGGAAAAGCGAGGCGATTTCGGTTGATATGGGCAGGCCGCACGGCGCGGGTCTTATTTTGACACCGGGTCATGACGGTGTAGACGGTTTCTTCATCGCGCGGATTATAAGAAGCTGATATTAGTATGATGTCGCGAAGTCGTTTATTGGAGAAGTTGATGCGTTTTTCCCCTCCTGCAATCGCCCTGTCGCTTGCGCTCCTCACCGTTGCCAGCGTTAGCCACAGTCAGCGCCCCGATGCGCAAGTTGATCCACGCTCACTTGCGCTGCTTAATGAAGGCCTTAGTTTTGCCGGTGCGCAGAAATATGATGATGCGATCAATTCATTTGAAAGCTCTCTTGCGGTTGACCCACGTAACCGGCAGGCGTTCATCCACCTCGCTCATGTCGCGCAAAAGCAAGGGTTGCCCGGCAAAGCCATCCGTTTTTACCGTGAGGCATTGCTGATTGAGCCCAACGATGTTGCGGCCTTGGCAGGGCAGGGCGATGCGCTCGTTCAAAAAGGGGCAGTTGCAAAGGCACGCGAAAACCTCGCGCGGATCAAGCAACTCTGCGTCGCGACCTGTGCGGAGCAAGATAAGCTCGCCGCAGCGATTGCGAAGGGGCCAGTCGTGCCGGTGATTTCAGCCCAAGCCGTGCAGCCTAAACCAGTGGTGAGCGAGGCACCGAAGGTTAAGAATTAGTACGCCCTCGCCAACGCCACAAATTCCGCGATACTGAGCGTCTCTGCCCGTCTTGCGTTATCAATTCCAGTTGCCCCTAACGCCGCCAGCCCATCCGGTAGCGCTTTCAGACTCTGCCGCAGCATTTTGCGGCGTTGGCCGAAGGCGGCTCCGGTGATGGCTTCGAGGGTGCTGGCATTCACGCCCTCTGGCTGCGCTATCGGGGTGATGTGGATGACGGCGGACATTACCTTTGGTGGCGGGGTGAAGGCGGAGCGGTGGACGGGCATCGCGATCCGCGCGGCAGACCGCCACTGCGTGAGGATTGAGAGGCGGCCGTAAGCGTCTGATCCGGGTGCCGCGACAATCCGGTCGGCCACTTCGCGCTGAAACATCAGCGTCAGGCTCGCCCAGCGCGGCGGCCACGCCTCACCCGTCAGCCATTTTACGAATAACGCTGAACCAACATTGTAAGGCAGGTTCGATACGATATGCCCGCCCTCGGCCAGCACATCCTGCGGCGCTATGGTCAGCGCATCGCCCTCGATGATCCGCAACATCCCCGGAAAGGCGCTTTCAAGTTCAGCAAGTGCAGGCAGGCAACGGCGGTCTCGCTCTACCACAGTAACGTTTGCGCCCGCGCGGAGCAGCGCACGGGTCAACCCTCCGGGGCCGGGGCCGACCTCATAAACCGATTGACCAGCAAGATCACCGGGGACGGCGGC
>JBBTEI010000094.1:0-11628 GCA_038042405.1 Pseudomonadota bacterium | reverse complement strand
GGCCGGGGCCGACCTCATAAACCGATTGACCAGCAAGATCACCGGGGACGGCGGCGATCCGGTCAAGCAATTGCTCATCAAGCAGGAAATTCTGGCCAAGTGCTTTGTTTGCGGTGAGGCCGTGCCGCGCGATTACTTCACGCAGCGGCGGCAGCTTAGCGGTCATGCGTCGAGCAGGCGGAACTGCGCCGCACTTGCGGCCATGCGGATCGCGGCGATCATCGCGCCGGGTTCGGCGACATCCTTGCCCGCAATATCAAAGGCTGTCCCGTGATCTGGCGAGGTGCGCACGATTGGCAGGCCAAGCGTCATATTCACCCCATCATCAAAATGGAGCGTTTTTAGGGGGATCAGCGCCTGATCATGATAGATGCACATCGCGACATCATAAGTTTCGCGCGCGCGGGCGTGGAACATCGCGTCGGGTGCGAACGGGCCGGTTGCGTCAATCCCTTCGCTGATCAATTGCTCAATCGCGGGCATGATGATGTCGATCTCTTCGCGGCCAATTTGCCCGCTTTCGCCGCCGTGCGGATTATAACCGGCAAAGGCCAGACGCGGATTGGCAATCCCGAAATTGCGCGTCAGCCCACGCGCGGTGGCCCGCGCTTTGCAAATGAGCAACTCAATCGACAGTGTTTCCGAAACGCTCGCCATCGGAATATGCGTCGTCATCGGCACGACCTTGAGGCTTGGCCCAGCGAGCAGCATCACTGCATTCGCTGGCGAAATGCCGCAGCGCTCGGCGACAAATTCGGTTTGCCCCGGATGGGTGAAGCCGATTTCATAAAAGCAAACCTTGGAAATCGGGCAGGTGACCAGTCCACTCGCCGTCACTGACCTTGCAAGCCCAAGCGCCATTTCAAGCGAGGCCAGCGCGCAGCGTGCGCCCTCAGCATTGGGCACGCCGGGGGTGATTTCACCCGCATCCTCCACCTGGATGACGGGCAAAGCCTCGGGAAAGACTTTGGCGGCCTTGGCGGGATCGGTGATCCGTTCAACGGGGCCGTCCCACACCGCCTCAACCGAGCGGGCATCCCCAACCGCAAAGAAGGTGCCGAGGGCATGTGTGTCACGCGCAGCCCAAGCTTTCGCCGTCACTTCAGGGCCTATACCCGACGGATCACCAAGCGCAACTGCGAGTGGTTGAACAACATCAGTCACTTAGCGCTTCATCCTAACGATAATCGATCACCGCATCACGCCGAAGATCGCGCAAATAGCGTTGGGCACGGCGATTGACGCGTTCTTCTTCAAGCTGTGCCATGATCTTGTCAAACGATGGTCCATCTGCGGACGCTGGTTCATCGCGCCCACAGAGCACGAGGACGCGAACACCGTCGCTTTGTGATCCAAACGGCGGGGTTGCTTCGCCAATTTGGAGCTTAAGTAGCATTTCCTGCAGTGCCCCTGGCAAATCGCGGACGCGCACCTGATCATTGTCAACGACTTCGGCACCGAATTTGGCGGCGACTTCATCAACTTTGCCGCATCCACCCATCGTCTGAGCGGCTTGGCCGAACTCGCTGGCCTTTGCCTTGGCCGTTTCGGCAGTCGTACCGGCAGCGAAATTGAGGCTCATCTGACGCAGGGCCAGCAATGCATCACGCGGATCGGCAACCAGCACCTGACGCTTATCAGTCAAATATAGGATCGAATAACCGCCGGGAATTGCGATTGGCCCGGCAATTTGACCAGTATTGATTTCTTGCACGGCTTGAGCGAGTGCATCGGGCAGTTGGGCGGCGCGAATCCAGTCAAGATCGCCGCCGACCGCCGCCGTTGACGCTTCGGAGAATTGCCGCGCATAGGCAACGAACGACCCGCCGCCCCGGATCTGTTCAATAATCTTGCGACCATTGGCGAGGACTTCTTCAGAGTTTTCGGGCGTGGCCGAAAGGTAAATCTCGCTCACCTTATATTCGGATGTGCCTTTGGCGGCGTTGAGCCGCTCCATCACTGAATTGACTTCTTGCTCGCTCACCGTGACTTGCGGTTCGACCTTGCGGCGCAGCAACCGGCTCCACGCCACTTCACCCTCGATCTGGCGGCGGATCGAACGGTCTGACGATCCCTGCTGACGCAGATAGGTTGCCATAACATCAGGTGTGCGCTTGAAATTCTGTGATACACGCGCGAAACTCTGGCCGATTTCATCACGGGTGATTTCAATTTTGTTTGCCTTAGCTTCCTGAATCTGGAGCGTTTCATCAATCAAATTACGAAGCACTTGGAGACGGAGACGCTCTTTTTCTTCAGGTGAAATCTTGCCGCCATTGGCGATTACGATCAGGGCAAGGCGTTGATCAACGTCAGTTCCGGTGATGATTTCGCCATTTACAATTGCGGTTGCTTTGCGCACCGTCGGCTCAACTTTGCCAAAGTTTTGGATATTGGCAGGCAGATTAAGCCCCGTCGTGGGCACTGCCCCGTCATCACCGACCGTTTGAGCCTGAACCGCCCACGTGCAGCAGGCAGCCACCATAATTGGAGCCAGCAACTTTTGACGCAGCATTGATTTCATTCGTGGATTACCTTCGAAAATAGTCGACATGACATCCCCCATGTAGGCTAAGGTGCCTGAATATAGGCTGACATTTGCCCCGTGGTCTAAGGGCGTTTAGCGACCGAGATTGCGGAATGATAGTTCCAATTGATAACTGTTGCCGCGCCTAGCATCTCCGGCAGCGTCAAAATCGCGCCGCCATGTAAAGCCAAGCTTAAGGCAATCATCCTCATATGCGACGCCAAGCCGCGTTCTTACCGGCGAAAAACCGTCGGATAATGATGTGGGGTCATCGCGCCTGCTCGTCAGATCGACAATCGCCGAACCAAAGACAGACCAATAGCGCGCAAGCTGCGCTCGTCCGCCAACGCGGGCCTCTTCACGGTCACGCAAATCTTCAATCGCAACGTCAACATTACGTTTGAGCCGCAGATAGCCAACTGTCGCATAGGTGGCGTCAGTGCCAACCGTGGCGTCAAATTCATTACGGCGGATCGCGAGATTATCTTTATCAAGGCGATAACGGTGGGTGAGACTAACAATGCGTTTATACTTGAGCGTGGTTCTTCCTACAACATCTGAGCTTTGGTTGGTAAGCCCTGTACCATCAGGGAAAAGCTGAATTTTCGATGACAATCGATAGCTTTGGCCGATATTCGCCTGAAGTGAGAAATTGGCTACGTCAAACGCCCAATCCGCTCCATAAACAACACGCGTGCCATCCTCAAACCGATCATAGCCGGGGAAGCGGTTGAGCGCGAACAGGTTGGTATCCTCAAGGTCAATTGAGCGCGCATCTTCATTTGGCAGGCCCAGATTCTTGGTGGCGGGCGATGCGACAATTTGGAAGCGCGGGGTAATCCGTTGTGTCCCACCGAACAAACGGCCAATGAACGGCCAACGGACTTCAGCCGCGCCCGCCGTAATAAACCGAGTTTGGTAGCCGTCCCGCCCGCGATAGATAGCCGTCTGCGTCGCTGCGGATTCATCAGTGTGATAGATGTCGCCGCGCGCAAAGCCGGTAAGCTGAACTTCTTGGCCCAGACTTGTGATTCGGCGAACATCCCACCGTACACTGCTAAACGCGCGTTGGGTGTCCTGCCCGCTGGTGCGGCTGATTGCGAGGCTGTTGAGTTGAACCTCCAAGCGACCGCCAACCAGCGGGTCAACAAAACGCTTGCGGTAATCAATTAGTGGCAGGGCAATGGGCACTTGGCCCTGATTATCTCCACTGCGCAGCGTTTGAAAGCCGAACCCCGCAACCGAAAAATAAGATGATTTTGACGTCCGTTCAACATTAAGGACTGAGCGCAATCGATCATCGCGCGAAATATCATAGCGCCGCAGGAATGTGCGATCGGTGGCAAGCCGGGTTGATGCCTTAATGCTGATTTTTGGATCAATTTGGAAACGACCGTTGGCAAAAAAATAGCCACGAAAGTCACGTTCACTATTTACGGCGACTGTACCAGTGGGAAGCCGCGAACCATAAGTTGCAAAGCCGCCCACTTGATATGCGCCTGCGCCCGTCAGCGCGCGGTAATTGGCCTCAAGTGCTGGCAGTACATTGGTGTAAACGTGCGGTGTGATAGTTAAATCGCGATTTTCAGCAAGCCGCAGATAAATTGGTAGCGTCGCCTCAAGCCCGTTGGCGCGAGAGTAACGCAGATCAGGCGCGAGAATACCACTTGATCCACGGCTGTCGGCAGGAATTGAGAAGCCGGGCAACGTCGGCAATTCAAGTCCAAACAACTCAAGTCGCGCACCTTTGAAACGGATACGGTTTTCCACCGGGTCGTAGGTGACCTTGCGCGCTTTGAGTTTCCATGACGGATCTTTTGGGCATCCCGCGTCATTGGTGACCGCGCACGGACTGAATGCTGCGTTATCAAGCACCGAAATATTGTCTTTGCGAACTCCCGTCCGCGCCGCGATCCGCCCGCCATTGGCAAGCACGATCAGCAATTCCTGAACCACCCCGTCTTTCAGAGTGTCAGTCAATTCAACCGAATCGCCATAGGCGACGTCACCGCTGGGGCTGGTGACAGCCACATTGCCCGTCGCCATAACCTGTCCGGTTTTGCGCTGCCAAACGACTCTGTCGGCGCGTACGCGGTTGCCATCGCGCTCCATCTTGACATTGCCCGTCGCTGTAACAATGTCCGTGCGATCATCATAATCCAGCGCATCGGCTTCAAAATCAACGATGTTCTTGTCAATCGGTGGCGTTACCGGAGCGCTCTGCGCCCAGCCTGAACCGCCAGCAGCGAGCAAAAACGGAATTGACGCCAGCTTGAATGCTTGAAATTTTCCCACAATCACCTGAACATTAACTATTAGGCACGTCTATCGCACCGGAACGCGTGCACTGCAATTGGCGATTTGCCGATCTGCCACTAACAGGGGCAAGATGATTCGCCTAAGCGAAGCTCTGGCGACCAGAACGAGGAACCATAATGATCAAGATAAACTTCGCGCAAACGCAAAGCGATACCGGCCCAGCCAGCACTCGCGTCTTTCTGGTACGCAAAGATGGTGTGAGTGCGGTAGCAATGCCGGGGCTGACAAATGACCAGATTGCGGTCATCCGGGCAGGCGCTGCGGCGGATCGCTTTGAAGGTGAAGCAGGTGCAGTTTCAGATCATTTCATCGCTGGGGCGCAGCGCATCCTCCTTGTAGGAATTGATAAAGGCGATGCGGAGGCTTTCGAAAAAGCGGGCGCAGCGATTGCGGCAAAGCTGCTGACCTCGGGGCAAACCAGCGCGGTTGTTGATCTGACCGGCCTGACGATTGCACCCTCGGCAGAGGCGGTTGCACGGATGGCAGCGGGGGCAAGCTTGCGCAGTTGGCGCTATGATAAATACCGCACCAAACTCACCGCCAAAGCCAAGCCAACGCTTGAGCAAATGATCATCGTTGGTGCTAGTGCTGACGCACAAGCCGTGTGGGTGCGGGCGAGCGCGATTTGCGATGGCGTATCGCTCACCCGCGAATTGGTGACTGAACCAGCCAACATAATTTATCCTGAAAGCTTTGTTGCGCGCTGCCAGCATCTCACCGAACTCGGCGTTGAAATAGAAGTGCTTGATGAGGCGGCGATGACTGCGCTTGGCATGGGGGCGCTGCTCGGCGTGGCGCAAGGGTCACGACGTGAAGCGCGGCTGTTGGTAATGCGGTGGGACGGAACGGACGGTGCACAGCCAACTCCGGTCGCCTTCGTTGGCAAAGGTGTGACCTTTGATACCGGCGGCATTTCGCTCAAGCCGCCTCCGGGTATGGAAGATATGAAATGGGATATGGGCGGGGCAGGGGCCGTTGCCGGAACGATGCACGCGCTGGCCAAGCGGAAGGCCAAGGCCCATGTTGTTGGCGTTTGCGGGCTGGTTGAAAATATGCCTGATGGCAATGCCCAGCGTCCCGGTGACGTGGTGACATCAATGTCGGGCCAAACTATTGAAGTAATTAACACCGATGCCGAAGGTCGTCTTGTTCTCTGTGATGCGATGACATGGGTGCAAAAGAAATATGCGCCCAAGGTGATGATTGATCTCGCCACGCTGACGGGCGCGATCATCATTTCGCTTGGTAATGAATATGCCGGGATGTTCTGCAACGATGATGGCCTTGCGAGCCAACTCAGCACGGTGGGCAAAGCGGCGGGCGACCCGCTGTGGCGGATGCCGATGGGCCCTGCCTATGATAAGCTGATTGACTCGCCCATTGCTGACATCAAAAATGTTGGCCCGCGAGAGGGCGGATCAATTACCGCCGCACAATTCCTTGGCCGTTTCGTTGATGAAGGCGTCAAATGGGCGCATCTCGATATCGCGGGCATGGTGTGGGCGGCAAAACCCGGCGCAGTGTGGGACAAGGGCGCAACCGGATTTGGCGTCCGCTTGCTAGACCGTTTTGTGGCAGATAATTTTGAGGACTGATTTTTACCATCTGACCCGTGTTCCGCTTGAAAAAGTGCTACCCAGCATTGCCGAGCGGGTGCTGGCGAACGGCGAGCGGCTAGTGATTGTGGCTGAAAATGAAAAGCTCCTTATGCGAATTGACACCCTGCTGTGGAGCTACAAGCCCGAAAGCTTCCTACCCCACGGGCGTGAAGGCGATCAGCCGATCCTGCTAACGGCGGGTACGGAGGCATCGTCCGCACAAAATATTGCGCTGGTCGATGGCCTGTGGCGAGAGGCTGCGTTAAATTTCTCTCGCGTCTTCTATTTCTTCGACAGTCAAAGCATCGACAGCGCACGCAGCGCATGGCGTGGACTTAGCGAACGAGATGATGTTGAGCGGCATTATTGGAAACAGGATAACGAAGGGAAATGGGTCGAAGGACCGTAGAGAGGATGAAGCGGCAATGTTGCGCTGGCTACCGAATGTTCCTGTGGCTTATATCAGGCCTTGCTCGCGAAGCTTAGAATCCCATGTTTTTTGTTGCCTAGGCTGATTTTATCGCCCGATTTTACGATCATAAACGGATCGTTTATGACCACGTCATTCAATCGCACAGCGCCTTCGGCAAATTTGCGTTTTCCTTCTTTGGCAGAAGACACAAATCCCAATCCAACAATTGCATTATTGGCTGTGGCATTTTCATCAGGTAGCGCAAATTGCGGCAAATCAGCGCCAGCGCCGCCTTGAGCGAACGTCGCATGTGCTGTTGCCTCGGCGTCGCGTGCTGCGGCTTCGCCCCGACAAAGCGTTGTCGCGGCATTCGCAAGCGCGATCTTGGCGGCGTTAATTTCTGCGCCTTTAAGCGCCTCAAGCCGGGCAATTTCTTCAAGCGAGACGTCAGTGAACAGCCGGAGGAATTTGCCAACATCGGCGTCCTGCGTGTTGCGCCAGAACTGCCAATACTCATAAGCGGGCAGGGCTTCATCATTGAGCCAGACTGCGCCTGCCGCTGTCTTCCCCATTTTTGCGCCGTCGGCTGTGGTGATCAACGGGGTGGTCAACCCGAACATCTGCTTGCTGTCGATCCGCCGCGTCAGTTCAATCCCGTTGATGATATTGCCCCATTGATCCGAGCCACCCATCTGCAATTGACAGTCCGCGCGGCGTGAAAGCTCAAGGAAATCATACGCTTGCAGGATCATATAGTTGAATTCTAGGAAGGTCAGCGGCTGCTCGCGCTCAAGCCGCAGTTTGACCGAGTCGAATGTCAGCATCCGGTTGATCGTAAAATGCGGGCCGATATCGCGCAGGAACGGCACATAATCGAGCGTATCAAGCCAATCAGCATTGTTGACCATCACCGCATCAGTCGGCCCGTCCCCAAAGGTCAGGAAGCGCTCAAAAACGCCCCCAATTGATGCGATATTGGCGTTAATGTCATCATCCGTTAGGAGTTTGCGGCTTTCATCTTTACCCGATGGATCGCCAACCTTGGTTGTGCCGCCGCCCATCAGGACAATCGGTTTATGCCCTGCCTGTTGAAGCCTACGCAGCATCATGATTTGCACCATCGATCCGACATGGAGCGAGGGCGCGGTGGCATCAAAACCGATATAGCCCGGAATGACCGCCTTCTGCGCTAAGGCATCAAGCCCGCTCGCGTCAGTAAGCTGATGGATATAGCCGCGCGTATCAAGAGTGCGTAAGAGTTCAGATGAATAGTTAGTCATAGCGCTGCGGCGCTTAGCACGGGGATGCACGCTTTGGAAATACACAGGCTCAAGCCGCATCCGGCGATGATGCCAAAATTGGTAAGCGCAGTGGAAGTTGAACTCATTGCGACGGTTGATGATCTGCTTTTGACGTTCATTGTTTCTGGTAAGGAGCATCTAAAACTGGCGGAATGGTTGCCGGCAAAACGCCGAGACGGACTTTGGCAGACGACATGCTTCGAGCTGTTCATTAAAGAAGCCAATACAGACTCATGTTTTGAATATTTTGAATTTAATTTTTCACCATCGACGGAGTGGGCGGCTTATAAATTTGAGCGATATCGGGATGGGAGGGTTGATGTATCTCTATCGGTCGATCCATTCATTGAGCGCGGTTTAGAAAACGATCAATATGTGATCGAGGTTGATGTTGACCTATCGGATATACCACCCCGTCAATTGCAAATCGGCCTGTCAGCGGTAATCGAAGAAAACGACGGCACCAAATCCTACTGGGCGCTGGCGCATCCGCCGGGGCAGCCTGATTTTCATCATGGGGATTGCTTTGCGCTCCAACTCGCGGCACCGAGCAGTTCATGAAATTTGGAATTGATCGCCTGCTCGCTGAACCAAAACTGCGTGCGCCACTTCACGGGAAGCGCGTGGCCTTGCTCGCCCACCCGGCCTCGGTCACGGCTGACCTGACGCATTCGCTTGACGCGCTGATTGCGTGCGGTGATGTTAACGTCACCGCAGCCTTTGGCCCGCAGCACGGCCTGCGCGGCGACAAGCAGGATAATATGGTGGAATCGCCCGATTTTACCGATCCGGTACACGGCATCGCGGTGTTCAGCCTTTACGGCGAAGTGCGTCGCCCGACCGGCCAGATGATGGGATCATTCGATACGATACTCATTGATTTACAAGATCTTGGTTGCCGTATTTATACCTTCATTACAACACTCCGCTACATCCTTGAAGCCGCTGCCAAGTATGGTAAATCGGTGTGGGTGCTTGATCGGCCAAACCCGGCCGGTCGGCCTATCGAGGGGCTGACGCTGCGTGCCGGGTGGGAGAGTTTTGTCGGCGCGGGGCCAATGCCAATGCGTCACGGCCTCACGCTTGGTGAGCTTGGGCACTGGTTTATCAAGACACTTGATCTCAAGGTTGATTATCAAGTGATTGATATGGAAGGATATCAGCCTGACACTTCGCCCGGCCACGGCTGGCCGCTGAACGAGCGGATTTGGATCAACCCAAGCCCCAATGCGCCGAATCTGCCAATGGCGCGTGCTTATGCGGGCACGGTAATGCTTGAAGGCACGACGCTTTCCGAAGGGCGGGGGACAACGCGTCCGCGCGAAATATTTGGTGCACCCGATATCGATGCGCGCGCGGTGATGGCTGAGATGCGTGAGTTTGCACTGCACTGGTTGGCGGGCTGCACACTTCGTGAAATTTGGTTTGAGCCGACTTTCCATAAACATGTCGGCAAGCTTTGCCACGGGGTACAAATTCATGCCGAGGGTGCGGCATATAACCATGCTGCTTTCCAGCCCTGGCGCGTGCAGGCACTTGCCTTTAAGGCGATCCGCCGCCTGTATCCCAAATATGATCTGTGGCGCGATTTCCCCTATGAATATGAACTTGGCAAGCTTGCGATTGATGTGATCAACGGCGGGCCGCATTTGCGCGAATGGGTTGATAATCCATCGGCGACAGCGGCTGATCTTGACGCAATCACCGCACCAGATGAAGCCGCTTGGAAAAACAAAAGAGCGCAGTTCCTGCTTTATTGAGCGACTTGATGTTGCTCTGCCATCAGCATTTCTATGCGCCGTTGAAGCAGAAGATTTTCGAGCCGCAAACGGCTAATTTCGATAATCGCGGCCTTGGGCAATGGGATTGATTTCGGGCGTTTGAAAAACGCAGTGAATGATCGCCCTTGGCTGCGAAGCCAATAGGCAACCGCGTCAATCGGGCCGCTTTTTCGGTAGACAGTCACAGCGGCACTTCGCGGCAATTGCCGTACCTCGGCGGGTGTACCAACTGGAGCATTGTGAATATGAGGGAGTGCTGCGGCTGGACATCTGGGGTGCACTTCATCACGCGGGGCTGCTTGATGTTGGGTTTGTGCAATCTCAGGCACAGTGGAAGCTAAACTTTGCTGTCCAGCCGCAGTTTTGCGACCCTTTGGGGGGTGCGAATGGTTTAAGGATGACAAAATCCTCCCATCCTTCGATTTAGTTGAATTCCGGCGTTTGGTCGTCTTCCCAATCGTCGTATTTAACGACGCGGTTTTCAATTTGGCGGAAGTTGATTTCCGTACCAAGAGCCGTTCCGACGCAATATCACGGACAGCGGTAACCGGTGGCGATATTTGTGCCAACTGTGATCGAGCGCCCTTTGGCAACGCAAGCACGATGTCAGAAGGAAAAGCCGGTGCAGATTGATGAGTGCAGAAAAAAATGCTTTTGTCTGCCTTTGACGTCGACCGAGTTCGTTTGGTACGCAGAATATTCTGTCGTGGTTTTTCGGCGGCTTTAGTGCGCGACATTTAGAGCCCTCCCTCAAATTATTGTGGTTAATAGCGTTTCTTGCACCAAATATAGTAGGTGGCCAGATAAAGATGATCCATTTTGGCATAAATTTGATCATCATAATTTGGCTTGCCACTCAAGGACGAACTGTGCAGTGTTGGAGGTAGAAATTAGGAGGTTTTTTTGAACTAGCAGGCCGGCGAAGCACCGGTGACGTCGGTGCCGATTGAGAAACCTGCTTCACTTAGGCTGATCCTCTGGATATTGTTGATTGTTTATATCTTCAATTTTCTTGATTGACAGATCGTTAACATCCTTGCCGAGTCGATTAAGCACGACCTCAATCTCTCCGATACGCAGCTTGGCCTGATGACGGGTTTGGCTTTTGCGCTATTCTACACAATGTTGGGTATTCCGATTGCACTGTTTGCGGATCGACCGACGACCAACCGGGTGGGCCTTATTTCGTTGGCGCTGCTCGTCTGGTCTGGAATGACCGCGATTTGCGGCGTTGCGCAGAATTTTGTGCAGTTGCTGCTTGCGCGGATTGGCGTCGGTGAGGCTGGCTGCACGCTCGCTGCGCATTCGCTGATCGCTGATATGACAACGCCCGAAACCCGCCCCGCTGCGATTTCATTTTACTTGCTCGGTATTCCAATTGGTGGATTGCTTGGTCTTGTCCTTGGCGGGCAGCTTGCCGATGCTTTTGGCTGGCGGCTGGCCTTCGTCGTCGTTGGGCTGCCGGGCGTTATGCTGGCTGCCCTTGTTTGGCTGTTGCTCCGTGACCCGCGAATGAGTGCCGCCGCAACCGCCCTGCGCAACACGTCGGTAAAGCTGGAACCCGTCAGCGCGAAGGTCGCTCTCGGGGAAATTTTGGATCACGCGCGTTTGTGTTGCTGATGGTCGCTGGGTCATTCTGGACTTGTGACGGTTTTGTGCCGGTCACCTGTCTCATTATGCCACCTTGGCT
>JBBTEI010000093.1:0-26476 GCA_038042405.1 Pseudomonadota bacterium | reverse complement strand
ACAACACTTCCCACATTGACATATAAAGAATTCTTTATATGTAGATCATATGACGCTGCCTCTCGCCATTTTCCGTGCGCTTGCTGATCCGACGCGGCTTCGGATTGTGGCGCTTTTGCGTGCGATGGAGCTTTCGGTGGGGGAGTTGGCGCAGGTGCTTGGCCAGAGCCAGCCGCGCGTTTCGCGTCATGTCAAAATCCTCTGCGATGCGGGCGTTGCCGCGCGGCGCAAGGAGGGGAGCTGGGTGTTTCTGGTTCCTGGTGAGGCTGCGCGCACCCAACCTTTGTTCGCTGCAATTGATGCGTGGGATGAGGGCGATCACTGGACGGTTGCTGATGCCGCGCGGCTTGCGGCGGTGCGCGAAGACCGCGCGCTTGCCGCCGAACGCTATTTTGCGAGCCACGCCGAACATTGGGATGCGATGCGCTCGCTCCATGTCGCGGAAGGCGAGGTTGAGGCCGCACTCGCGCGCGCGCTTGGCCATGCGCCAATTGGTCGGTTGGTTGATGTTGGCACGGGCACCGGGCGGATGCTCGCGCTGTTCGCTGCGCAGGCAACGCACGCCACTGGCATTGACCGCAGCCCCGAAATGCTCCGGCTTGCCCGCGCCAAGCTCGACGGCGCGGCGATTGAACTGCGTCAGGGCGATATCGGCGCGCTCCCGCTTGAGGATGGCAGCGCTGATACGGTGATCCTCCATCAGGTGCTCCATTATCTGCCAGCGCCTGAAGCGGCGATTGCCGAGCTTGGGCGCATCTTAGCGCCCGGTGGCCGCGTACTGATCGTTGATTTCGCCAGCCACGATCTTGAGGAATTGCGAGACCGCGATGCCCATGCACGGCTTGGTTTTTCCGATGAACAGATTAGCGGTTGGTGCGCCGCCGCCGGGCTTGATTATTCGGCCGTCGAAAGCCTCGCGGGCAATACACTCACCGTCAAAATCTGGTGCGGGGCAAAGCCTGCCGCCGCCGCCGCGCTTCCCAATTTGAAAGTAGTTTCTGCATGACCGTTCCACCACCTCCACTCACGCTGTCCCAATTTGATGAGGCACGCCGTGCGCTCTCAACGCCGCTCTTCGCCGATCTCGCGGGCGATGTTGATGTGAGCTTTGAATTTTTTCCGCCCAAATCTGAGAAGATGGAAGAGCAACTGTGGCAAACAATGCAAACGCTTGAGCCATTTGACCCGCGCTTTGTTTCGGTGACCTACGGCGCTGGCGGTTCAACGCGCGAACGCACGCATAATACCGTCGCACGGATTGCCAAGGAAACCGCGATTCCAGCCGCCGCGCATCTCACCTGTGTTGAGGCGAGCAAGGGTGAAATCGCTGACGTCGCCAATGCCTATTGGGAGGCTGGCGTGCGGCATATCGTGGCGCTGCGCGGCGATCCGCCAACAGCAGGCGGCACATTCACCCCGCACCCTGATGGTTATGCCGGTGCGGCTGAATTGGTTGAAGGGTTGCGCAAGCTCCACCCGTTCGAAATTTCGGTGGGTGCTTATCCTGAGGTACACCCCGAGGCGGCGTCGGCGCAGTCCGATCTCGATAATCTAAAGCGCAAATTGGATGCAGGCGCGAGCCGGGCGATTTCACAATTCTTCTTTGAACCAGAAACTTTCTTCCGCTTCCGTGATGCTGTGGCGGCGGCGGGGATTTCAGCCGAGATTACGCCGGGGATCATGCCAGTGACCAACTTTGCCAGCATATTGCGCATATCGAAACTGTGCGGCACCGCCGTGCCGCCATGGCTTGGTCGCTTGTTTCAAGGGCTTGATGATCATCCCGCCGCGCGGCAATTGGTCGCCGCGACCGTTGCTGCCGAAATGTGCCGCAGACTCTATGCTGGTGGCGTTCGCAATTTTCACTTCTACACGCTCAACCGGGCGGAATTGTCGTTCGCGATTTGCCATTTGCTCGGGCTGCGCGCGCATGTTTCAGAGCAGGAGCAAGCCGCATGAGTGCCCGTGCAAAATTGATCGCTGCTGCGGCTGAGCGTATATTGCTCACCGACGGCGCATTCGGCACCGAGATCCAGAATTACAAGCTTGATGAGGCGTCATATGCTGGCGACCTTGGCCTGACGCACGATCAAAAGGGCAATAACGATATATTGGTGCTGACCAAGCCGTCTGTGCCTGACGAGATCACCCGCGCTTACCTCACGGCGGGATCAGATATTGTTTCAACCAATACATTTAGTGCAAACCGGATCAGCCAGGCCGATTACGGGGCTGAACATCTGGTGCGCGAAATCAACATCGCTTCGGCCCAGATTGCGCGCAAAGCCGCTGACGAGGCCGAAGCCGCCGATGGCCGCCCGCGCTTTGTGGCAGGCGCAATCGGCCCGACCAATAAGACACTTTCGCTTTCGCCAGACGTTAATGATCCAGGCTTTCGCGAGATAGATTTTGATTATCTCAAAGACGTGTACCGCGAACAGGTTGACGCGCTGATCAAAGGCGGGGTTGATTTCATCCTGATTGAAACGATCTTTGATACGCTCAATGCCAAAGCGGGTGTGATGGCGGTGATTGAGGCGGAGCAAGCGTTTGGCCGCGATATTCCGATGATGATTTCGATGACGATCACTGATCTTTCGGGGCGCAATCTTTCGGGCCACACAGTTGAGGCCTTCTGGCACGCTGTGCGCCATGCCAAGCCGCTGACGATTGGGCTGAACTGTTCATTCGGCGCGCAGCAGCTTCGCCCGCATGTCCGGGTGCTTGCCGATATCGCCGATACGCTGATCATGATTTATCCCAATGCGGGGCTGCCCAATGATCTGGGCGAATATGATGAAATGCCTGATCAAACGGCGGGTTTCGTCAGCGAATGGGCGGTTGACGGTCAGGTCAATATCCTTGGCGGATGCTGCGGATCAACGCCCGCGCATATCGCCGCAATGGCGATGGTGGTGAAGGGGCTCGCCCCGCGCACCCTGTCTGCGCCGCCGGTAGTGACGCGACTTGCCGGACTTGAACCAATGGTGCTAGCGGGTTGAAAAACCGCGTCATATCCTAGGGTGCGGGTGAGAGGATGTGTTGGATATGAGCGACCGCATTGAATTTTTCTATGATCTCTCCAGCCCGTGGACATATCTTGCCTTCACCAACCTGTTTGGCGTGATCGAACGCACGGGTTGCTGCGCAACGCTGCGTCCGATCCTCGTTGGCGGCGTGTTCAATGCGGTCAATCCTGCGATCTATGCCGCGCGCGAGGCGAGTGATAACCGGCGGATGGCGCATAGCTGGAAAGTCCTCAAGGATTGGGCAAAGCATGCAGACGTCGAAATGAACTTCCCCAGCGTATTCCATCCGGCCAAGAGCGTGAATGCGATGCGGATGTGCTGTGCACTCGCCGACAAGATGCCAGCGCTCACCGAGTTTACCCGCGCAGCGTTCCAAAGCTATTTCGGTGCCCAGGAAAATCTCGATGATCCAGCCGTGCTGATTGCGGTCGCCAATCGTGCGGGCCTTGATGGCACCGCGATCCACGCCACATCGCAGACTGACGCGGCGAAGGCACAGCTCCGCGCGAACACCGATGAACTGATCGCGCGCGGCGGCTATGGCTCACCGACGATTTTTGTTGATAAGGATGATATGTATTTCGGCAATGATCAATTGCCGCTGGTTGAAGCTGCACTCAAAAGGACTCTGCGATGAAAGACCGTGTTTCAATCACCATGCTCGAAGGTGGCATTGCCGACGTTCGCCTGATCCGTGCTGACAAGATGAATGCGCTTGATGGTGCGATGTTTGCCGGCATTGTCGAAGCGATCAAAATGCTTGAAACCACTGCTGGCCTGCGCGTCGTTGTCCTGTCGGGCGAGGGCAAGTCATTCTGCGCAGGGCTTGATATGGCAAGCATGGCGGGCGGTTCGGGCAATGATCTTGCCGCGCGCACTCACGGTGATGCCAACACGCCGCAGCAAGTCGCGTGGGGCTGGCGCAAGCTCCCGGTGCCAGTGATTGCGGCCGTCCACGGCGTTGCCTTTGGCGGCGGTTTCCAGATCATGTCAGGCGCTGACATTCGCATCGCACACCCCGAAAGCCGTATGGCGATCATGGAGCTCAAATGGGGCTTGGTGCCCGATATGGCAGGCTTCCCGCTGTGGCGGACGATGGTGCGCGATGATGTTCTGCGTGAACTCACCTACACCAACCGCGAATTTTCAGGCAGTGAGGCCAAGGATTTGGGCTTTGTCACCCACCTTGATTTCAACCCCCATGCCAAGGCGATGGAGCTGGCCAAGATCATCGCCGCCAAAAGCCCCCAAACCATTCGCGGTGCCAAACGCCTCTGCAATGCTATCGGCCACATGAGCGATCAGGATTTGTTGCGCCTGGAAACCGAGGAACAGCTAAAGGTGATGCGCACACCCAACCAGATTGAGGCGGTGATCGCCAATATGGAGAAACGTGCGCCTGTGTTTGCGGATTGAAGATCCGGGTCGTTGGAACATAATTGCGCTGTCGCTCTGCTAGGGCGATCCGAAGATTGATCGGTCAGGCTTTAACCCTAGCGAGCTATATTCCAGAAACCGCCGCTCTGAAAATCGTCGCCATATCTGCAGCGGTTGTCGGGCGTGGATTTCCGCCAGTCGAAGGGTCGCGCTGGGCGTGTTCGCCGATCATATCAGCCTGATCGGCTGGCACACCGATTTCGCCAAGACTATTTGGAATTTCCAATTGCTTGCGAAATTCGAGCACCCAGCCATAAACCGCATCGAAGCCATTGCCATCCAGACCCAGATAGCGCGCGAGCGGAATCATCTTGTCCGCAATCGCTGGCCGGTTGAACATCATGACATAGGGCAGAACAATAGCGTTGGTGAGGCCGTGATGGGTGTTGTAAAATGCCCCGACCGGATGCGAGATCGAATGAACCGCGCCCAACCCTTTCTGGAATGCGGTTGCGCCCATCGAAGCCGCAGCCAGCATCCGTGAACGCGCCTCGACGTCCCCGCCGTTCGTATAAGCGCGCGGCAGATAGTCTTTGACCAGACGCATTCCTTCCAAAGCAATCCCGTCGGCCATGGGGTGAAAGCCCGGTGCGCAATAGGCCTCAAAGCAGTGTACGAAGGCATCGAGGCCCGTAGCTGCGGTAAGATTGGCAGGCAGGCCAATGGTCAGTTCGGGATCGGCGATGACCACAATAGGAAGCATTTTGGGGTGAAAAATGATCTTCTTTTCGTGGACATCTTCCTTGACTACCACCGACGCACGGCCCACCTCTGATCCCGTGCCAGCCGTCGTAGGCACAGCTATCACGGGTGCGATTCCGTCCGGATCGGCGCGTGTCCACCAATCGCCGACATCCTCGAAATCCCACAGCGGGCGGGTCTGGCCCGCCATAAAGGCAATCGCCTTACCGACATCAAGCCCCGAACCGCCGCCAACCGCGATCACACCGTCATGCCCGCCACTGCGGTAAAGCGCCGTACCTTCATCGACATTCCTGCCTACAGGATTGCCCTGTACTTTAGCGTAAACCGTAGATGGCAGCCCCGCCTCGGCCAGAACTGCGACGACCCTGCCAATGATATCGCTCTGGGCGAGTCCCTTGTCAGTAACGATTAGCGGTTTGCTGATTCCGGCGACCGCGCAGGCGGCTTCCAAATCGGCAATACGCCCCGGCCCGCTCCATATTCTGGTCGGGTAATTCCAATTGCCGGTAAGTGTCTCGGTCATATCAAGCCTTTGTGTCCAAGCGGAAATGATGCGATTTTGGTCGCGTCAGATGTTCATAACCAAATGTGCCCAGTGTTGCCCCGCGCCCGCTATCTTTAACACCCGTCCACGCCAGTGCGGGATCAAGATAATCGCAGCGATTGAGGAACACTGTGCCGGTTTCGAGCTGCGCCGCGAGAGTGTGCACTGCGTCCACATCTTCGCTCCAGATTGATGCCGTCAAGCCAAATTGGCTGTCATTCATCAGCCGGCTAGCCTCATCGTCACCAGAAACCTTCATAATGCCAATGACCGGGCCAAATGATTCATCACGCATGACAGACATGTCATGCGTTACGTTCGTTAAGACCTGCGGGGCCATATAGGGGGTTCCTACCGCGTCATGTGGGAATGCGGCGGGATCGAGATGCGCCTTGGCCCCGGCAGCAACGGCGTCGGCAATCTGGCGGCGAACGAAATCGGCGGCGGATGCTTTGACCATCGGGCCAAGTGTTGTCGCGGGGTCGAGCGGATCGCGGAGCACATAAGTTTTGGTGAGCGCGACGAAGCCATCGACAAACGCATCAAATAGGCTTTCATGGACATAGATGCGCTCAATCCCGCAGCAACTTTGCCCCGAATTGAAAAACGCGCCGTCCACCAGATTTTCGACCGCAAAGGCTAGGTTAGCATCAGCGCGAACATAGGCAGGATCTTTGCCACCCAGTTCAAGCCCGACAGGAATGAAAGCCCCCGCCGCCGCCCGCTCGATCGCCTTGCCCGCCTCAACCGAGCCGGTGAAGCACACCATATCGACGCCGCCAGAGCCAATCAGCCGCGCCGTTTGATCGTGGCTGAGCGCGAGATTCTGAAACAACCCATGCGGAAACCCGACCTTATCAGCCGCCATCTGGAACCGTTCGCCGACCAGCAGCGTTTGCGCCGCATGTTTGAGGATCACCGAATTTCCAGCCATGAGTGCGGGCACAACCGAATTGACTGCGGTCAGATAGGGATAGTTCCACGGCGCAATGGTGAGCACTAACCCTAAGGGTTCGCGGGTGATGAAGCGTTCAAAGCCTGATTTTTCCGGCGAGGTTACGCGCGCAAGCGCCGCATCCGCAATCCCGATCATGTAACGTGCCCGCTCTTCAAAGCCGCGCAGTTCGCCCGCGCCGTAACGCACTGGCCGCCCCATCTGCCGCGCCAGTTCGGGAATAATCTCGTCCTGCATCGAGAGCATCGCATCGACGAAGGCATGGCATAATGTCGCACGGGCACTGACCGATTGTGCGCGCCAGTCGCGCTGGGCCGTGCGGGCCGCCGCGACGGCATCACTGATCACTATCTCGCTTGCAAAGGCGCGCGACGCAAGGATAGCATCATCAACGGGGGATACGCAGGTAAATTGCGGCATAATCTTCCTAAGGCTCAGATAATCTCGAAATAACGCGCCAACTGCCAGTCGGTAATCGCCTTGCGGGCTTCGCGTTCTTCCCATTCGCGAGTTGCAGCGTAATGGTCAACAAACTTGTCACCGAACAATAGGCGCGCCGCCTTTGAAGCCTTCAAGCGCTGGGCGGCCTCCCACAAAGTTGTCGGCAGTGCGAGCTTGGCTGGAAATTTTTCGGCATAGGCATTGCCGCTAATCGGTTTGGTCGGCTCAATTCGGTTTTCTATTCCCCACAGTCCCGAGCCAATGCTGGCGGCAAACGCGATATAGGGATTGATGTCGGCAGCGGCGATCCGGTATTCGACGCGCTGGGCCTTGGGTGAACCCCCTATGACTCTCAGCGCGCAAGTGCGGTTTTCATAGCCCCAACTCGCGCTGGTCGGCGCCCAAGCACCAGGGATTAGCCTAGTATAGCTATTGACGGTGCAGGCGATCATGCTGAGAAGTTCGGGCATCAGTGCTTGTTGCCCGCCGACGAACCAGCGCATCGCATCGGACATGCCAAGCGGCTTGGTTTCATCATAGAAGATCGGCTCGCCCGTCTTTTGATCCACGAGTGACATGTGGAGATGGCCCGATTGACCCGGCCAGTCATTTGACCATTTGGCCATGAATGTTGCCATCCAGCCGCGCTTTTGTGCGAGGATTTTGGTCATCGTCTTGAACAATGCGGCCTTGTCCGCCGAGGCCATGGCATCGTCAAACTTGATCGCCGCTTCGAGTACGCCCGGGCCAGTTTCGGTGTGCAGCCCCTCAATCTCCATGTCCATGTCAAGGCACAAAGCCATCAACTCGTGATAGAAATCGGCATGAACTGTATTGCGGATCACCGAATAGCCAAAATCGCCCGGCGTAATGTTGACGAGGTTTTTGTAATTCTTCTCGCGCACCGAATGCGGCGTTTCGGCAAATAGGAAAAATTCAAACTCGGCCGAAGACTTAACCCCGTAGCCCATCGCTGCTGCGCGTTCCACTATCCGGCGTAGCAGCGATCGTGGGCAGACCGCTTCCATATGCCCGGTAAATTCGCCCAGAACCAAGGGCATATTATCCTCAAACGGGATCAGCCGTGTCGTTTCAGGCAGCAACCGCGCCTCGGCATCAGGGTAAGCGGTGTGCCAGCCGGTCATCGCCAGATTATCGAGCAACTGATCTTTGCAGTCCCACCCCATGACCACGTCACAAAAGCCAAAGCTTTTGTCGAGCGAGGAGACCAGCTTGTCATGCGTCATATATTTGCCGCGCAGCACCCCGTCGATGTCAAACACCCCGACCTTGGCATAGGGCAGCGCCGACGTCTCGACATAAGCTTTAAGTTCGGCGGCGCTGCGCGGCACTTTGGTCATGTTTAGGATTGGCCCACTGCCGCCTCGGCGGCCGCAATCTCTGCCACACGGGCCGCGATCCGATCACCAATTGGTGGCCCCTTGAATCGGCGATTTTCAATGCCAAACCAGGCAATGACAGTCAGCGCTGCAATTACCCCGAGCACGGTCAGCGCGAAATCATTGGGGGGCTGGACGCCAACGTAGAAAATCACCCCTGCAATTGCGATGCACAAAAGCGCGACGATACGGAATGCCGGACCCATATCCCACGGCCCCATCTGCGTCCATGTGCGGCCATAGGCAAACAGCCCGGCCGCAATCGGCATGGCATAAGACAGGTAGAGCGCAATCGATGTCACCGCGACCGCAACCGAATAGGCGCTGGCAAATGAGGTAAAGCCCACCGCCAGCACCGCGCTCGTCCAGATCGCATGAACTGGGGTGCGATATTTCGGGCTGATGGTTTTGAGATAGCGTGACCCCGGCAACCCGTCATCACGCGCAAAAGCAAAGGTCATCCGCGAAGCTGATGTCACCGTTGCTAACCCGCAGATAAACTGGGCAATAAGGATGATCGCATAGAGGATATATTTAAGCGTCGTCGGGATCGTCGCATCCATCACATAGAAAAACACGTTCCAGCCCTGCTTTGCCGCTTCCGCCATGTCAGGGATCGCAAGCACGAAGGCACAGGAGAAAATCCACGCGAACAGCGCCGCCCAGAATACCGAATGGATGATTGCGGTCGGCACTTTGCGCGCCGCGCCAACGGTTTCCTCCGACGTATGCGCTGAGGCATCATACCCTGTCAGCGTATAGATTGGCAGGAGTAGCCCAAGGAAGAAGATCAGCATCATCGAACTTGTTTCAGGCCAGACGCCACCGCCAACGTCGCCTGAGAAATTGGTAAAAGTCCACAACCGGGCAAAGTCCCATGACGGCGCATAGGCAAGCAGTGCTACCGTGAGCAGCACAGCACCCGCCAGAATAAGATAGCCCGATAGATCGGTGAGCTTGGTCGTCGCCTTGATCCCGACATGGTTGATGGATGCCTGAGTGCTGGTCATCACGATCAGGAAAATCAACTGCGACCAATAACCCGCTTCAATCCCGAAAAAAGATCCGAACGAGCCAACAAAGAAATTGAACGTGCCGACGTTGATCGCGGCGAGCACCGTAATCAGCCCGATCAGATTGAGCCACGCAGTCAGCCAGCCCCAAAAGCGTCCGCCCAGGATCGAACTCCAGTGATAAAGTCCGCCAGCGGTAGGGAAGGCCGAGGAAAGCTGGGCCATACCAAGTGCGAACATAAGCGCGGCCAGACCTCCAACGATCCAGCCAATCCCGAGTGCCGCGCCACCTGCGCCGCTTGTCCCCTGACCGAGCGAATTGATCCCGCCCGAAAGGATGCAGATGATCGAAAAGGAAATCGCAAAGTTGGAAAAATGCCCCATCCGCCGAGACAGTTCCTGCGCATAGCCCATATTGTGCAGCGTTTTTACGTCATCTGCGTGAAGCGTATCATCAAGATTTGACATGTCTTGCCCCCTCTTATTGGTTTTCAGCTCAACCCCTGCCGCCCGGTACCCAAACTGTTAGTCGATCCCGGGTAATCACACGGCGACTCTGTCGGCTCTCCTCGGCAAACAATGCTCGGTTCACTGCAGAAGTTCAATGCTGTTTCTCGGGAGGCGGAGTTTCGCTGCGCCAACGCGCTGCCCTTACCATGTTCCGAAATCGCCTTCTTGCTGGCTCGTCCGTCCGCTTGTTCGCACGGGGCGCTTCCAGCCGACCTTGGTACGCTTTACGAGGCGCAGACAGGGCCAGTCTGCGCTACCGCTTGTTTGCGCCAGTCTGAAACCGCAGGCGCGGTATGCCTTGGCAACTGCGGCAGTCTGGGCCTTGAGTAATCCGGCAAGGATAAGCGTTGCCCCGTCGCGTGCGATGGCTGCAAAGGCGGGAGCAAGCTCGATCAGTGGCCCGGCAAGGATATTGGCGATGATCAGATCATAGGGCGCGCGACGCTGGATCAATTCATGGTCAGTGCCACTCGCGGCGCATAAGGCAACATATCCCTGATGCTGTTCAAGCATGACACCGTTGACGCGGGCATTGTCGGCGGCGACATCAACGCTGATGGGATCAATGTCCGACGCCGTGACATAGGCGCGCGGCCAGAGATGGTTCGCCGCAAAGGCAAGAAGCCCGGTGCCTGTCCCGATATCAACGATATGATCAAACCGGGCGCCACTGCGTTTCAGCGCGTCAAGCATTTCAAGGCAGCCCGTCGTCGTCGCGTGGCCGCCTGTGCCAAAGGCAAGGCTTGCGTCAATCACGAATGATTTGGCGTTTGGCGGCGGCAGCGCTTCGTTCGATGATGTATGAACATAGAAGCGGCCTGCGGTGACCGGATCAAGCCCGGCCTGACTGACTGTTACCCAATCTTCGTCGGGCAACTGCTCCAGAACAGGCTTTGCGCCGCGTGCGCTGGGGATTAACGACTGGATGAGGGCAATGCTGCGCCGGTCGGGCCGCCCTTCAAAATAGGCATCAAGCAGCCACGCACCGGGGTTGTGCTCATCGGGTTCACGGGTGATGATCACCGGTGTTGGTTCCATCATGGTCAGCTCGACCATCTCGCCGTTGAGTGCCTCTGCCTCGTTACGGGTGCAGGGGAGGGTGAGTTTCCAGCTTGCGCCATCATTGTTGGACAGTGGGAGCACACCGCGCTTTTTGCGCTCGGAAAGCCTAACGTACATAGCTTGCTCCGTTCACATCAAGCACAGCGCCCGTCATTGACGGCGGTGCCCTGAGCGCGCAGAAGGCCGCGATTTCGGCGACTTCGGCTGCTTCGGCAACGCGGCCAAGCGGGATGTCGGCAAGCAGTTTATCGCCGCCACGGCTCGCAACATAATCCTCGGCCATGCCCGTCATCGTGAAGCCGGGGCAGATTGCAAAGGCGTAGATCGATTGCGCTGCATAGGCGCGGGCGATGGTTTTCGTCACGCCCAGCATACCGGCCTTTGATGCAGCATAATGCCAGTGCGCCGGGCTGTCTCCCCGGTGAGCGGCACGGCTCGCAACATTGATAATCCGGCCATCGCGCCCCTTTGCCTGCCCACGCGCCTGCCAATAACGCACCGCATGGCGGCAAAGCTCGGTTGAGGCGGTTAGATTGATTTGCATTGTCCGCGCCCAGTTTTCAGACCAAGCGGCATCATCACCGTCAATCGGATTCGCTTCAAATACGCCGGCATTGTTGATCAGCACGTCAATCCGTCCACCAAGCCGCTCAAGCGCGCTGTTCCAAAGGCGCGCAGGTGTGGCTGGATCGGCAAGATCACCGTCAGCACTACCAGTACCGATCAGTTTGACATCTTCGCTGGCGAATCGTTCGGTGATCGCTGCCCCAATTCCGCGCGATGCGCCGGTCAACAAAATATGTATGGTCATGGACTTGGCGCTTAGCGTGGCGATGCAAAATGCGCTAGACCAGCAGAGCGTCTCGCTTTAAATCAATTTTCTTGAATATCGTTCGCTCGGGCTGTTGCCTGTGTCCGGCCATGCGTTAAAGGTCGCAGTCATTCGTATTTAACTAGGGGGCTTTCATGGCACGAAACAATGCGCGGCCGCTTTCGCCACATCTCGGCATTTGGAAGCCGGGTATTCATATGACCCTTTCAATTGTGAACCGGGTAATGGGGGCAGGGCTTGCTACCGTTGGTGTCCTTGCTCTCGTATGGTGGCTTGTTGCAGCGTCAAGCGGTGCAGAGGCTTATGCGACATTCATGGGCATCGCAACCGGCTGGACTGGCTATGTGGTGTTGATCGGGCTGACCTTTGCTTTTTTCCTTCACATGGCGATGGGCATCCGACACTTTGTGATGGATATGGGGGCCGGCTTCGACCTGAAAGCCAATCGGGCATGGGCATGGGTAACGGTAATTGTAGCGGTGGTGCTTACGGGCCTTACTTGGTTTGTCATTTTGAATAAGGGGCTCTGATATGGGGAACGGAACAGCCTTAGGCCGGGTGCGCGGGCTTGGCTCAGCGAAGGGCGGCTCGCATCATTGGTGGCTTCAACGCGTAACGGCGCTTGGCAACCTGATCCTTGTCCTGTGGTTCATAATTTCGCTTTTGCGGCTACCCTCAATGGAACACGGCGTGGTTATCAAATGGCTGGCCTCGCCGCTTGCCGCAGTGCCGATGGCGCTCTTTATTATTAACGTCTTCTGGCATTTCCGAATTGGTATGCAGGTGATCATCGAGGATTATGTCCACGGGGGGATGCGCGTGATTACGCTTGGCGCGCTCCATATCTGGACATTTGCAGCGGGCGGCTTTGCGCTGTTCGCCATTTTCAAAATCGCATTTACAGGGGCACCGGCATAATGTCCGATAGTTATAAGATCATCGACCACGATTATGATACCGTGGTCGTCGGCGCGGGTGGCTCCGGTTTGCGCGCGACGATGGGCAGTGCCGAGGCGGGGCTGCGCACTGCGTGCATTACCAAGGTTTTTCCAACGCGCAGCCATACCGTTGCAGCGCAGGGCGGGATTGCGGCAAGCCTAGGCAATAATTCGCCCGATCATTGGACGTGGCATATGTTTGATACCGTCAAGGGATCAGACTGGCTCGGCGATCAAGACGCGATTGAATATATGGTGCGTGAGGCGCCAGCCGCAGTGTATGAGCTTGAACATGCCGGCGTGCCTTTCTCACGAAATGCCAATGGCACAATCTATCAGCGCCCGTTCGGCGGCCATATGCAAAATATGGGCGAAGGCCCGCCGGTGCAGCGCACCTGTGCTGCGGCTGACCGCACCGGCCACGCGATGCTTCACGCGCTCTATCAACAGAGTCTGAAATATGATGCAGATTTCTTCATTGAATATTTCGCGCTTGATTTGATCATGGAAAATGGTGCGTGTCGCGGGGTCATCGCGCTGTGCATGGAGGATGGCAGCATCCACCGCTTCCGCAGCCATTCGGTTGTGCTTGCAACCGGCGGCTATGGCCGTGCTTATTTCTCGGCGACTTCGGCGCATACCTGCACGGGTGATGGCGGCGGCATGGTGTTGCGTGCGGGCCTCCCGTTGCAGGATATGGAGTTTGTCCAGTTTCACCCGACCGGCATCTACGGCGCGGGCGTATTGATCACCGAAGGCGCGCGCGGTGAGGGGGGGTATCTCACCAACAGCGAGGGTGAACGCTTTATGGAGCGTTATGCCCCGACAGCCAAAGATTTGGCAAGCCGCGACGTGGTCTCACGCTCAATGGCGCTCGAAATGCGCGAAGGACGCGGTGTTGGCCCGAACAAGGATCATATCTACCTTCACCTTGATCATATCGATGCCAAGGTGCTGGCGGAGCGCCTTCCCGGAATCACCGAAAGCGGCAAGATTTTTGCCGGTGTTGATCTCACGCGCCAGCCGCTGCCAGTGTGCCCGACGGTGCATTATAATATGGGTGGAATCCCCTGCAATTATCACGGGCAGGTCGTCACCAAAGCAGGCGGGAGCGACGATAGCATTGTCCCCGGACTCTATGCCGTAGGTGAGGCGGCGTGCGTTTCGGTGCACGGTGCGAACCGGCTTGGCTCAAACTCGCTGATCGATCTCGTCGTGTTCGGCCGCGCGACCGGGCTGCATTTGAAGGCTTCGCTGACTCCGGGTGCGGCGCATAAGCCACTGCCCAAGGATTCGGCTGATCTTGCGCTCACGCGGGTTGATCGTTTCCGCAATGCCAAGGGCGGGTCGCCCACCGCGCAAATCCGCCTCGACATGCAGCAGACAATGCAAAAGCATTGTGCTGTGTTCCGCGATACCGCGCTGCTGTCCGAAGGGGTTGACCTGATGCAAAAGGTCAACAAGCGGCTTGAGGATGTTGCGGTCACCGATCGCAGCATGATCTGGAACACCGATCTGATCGAAACGCTTGAACTTGATAACCTCATGAGCCAGGCGGTCTGCACCATCGAGGGCGCTGCCAACCGCAAGGAATCACGCGGTGCCCACGCCCACGAAGATTTCCCCAACCGCGATGATGCCAACTGGATGAAGCATACCGTAAGCTGGTTCGAAGGCTGGGGCGGATCGGGCGGCAAAGTCACCCTCGATACCCGCGCAGTGCATGATTACACGCTCACCGATGAAGCGGAATATGTGAAGCCAAAGGCGCGGGTTTATTGAGGTATGAGTAAGGTTGATTGGTCAAAAGCTGGTCAAGCTAGCCACGACCCTTCGCGCGTCTCCAAGTTTTCTGCTAAATTTCGGGCATTTCCGCCAACGCCGACAGCTCGTAGGGAGTTTGAGCAAGCCAAAAAGGCCAGAAGCGATGCTGCCAGAAAAGCTGCCAAAACCAGAAAGCTAAATAAGGAGCGCCGAGAAGAGGCGGAGAGGCAGGCAGAACTTGACGCGGTGGCTCGAAGGGAGCGAGATAAGGAGTTTTTCGCTTACGAACAAAAAAACCTGAGAGCCCGACGCCAGCAGCGAGACAAGAAAATGCAATCCGTTCAAACTGCTACAGGTCAGCTAGGCGCAATTCTTCAAGAGGCGCTCGACAGATTTTCAAAAAAGTGAAATTTCTGGACGATTGAGGGGATAAACTCCATGAAGGCACCAACCTTGGTTTGCTTGAGCTGCCCTCGCCCACAACGTCATGCTGAACTTGTTTCAGCATCCAAGGTTCAAAAAAGTAAGGCTGCGTTTAAGGAAATATGGATGCTGAAACAAGTTCAGCATGACGGGTATGTAGCTGAATTACGGTGACAGTGCGCTTAATAGAAATAAATTGGCGATTATATACCTTGCAAACACGGACGGGCTTTGCTAGATAATCCTCCATAAGGAGCTATCGAATGTCTGCACTGTCCCGCCCCGAATTTCACGACGAAACCAAGGCTTTTGAGCATCTGGAAAGCATCGTCTGGGCTGACGGTAAATCATGTCCGCATTGCGGAGCGGTTGACCGTTTGACCAAGGTGACGGCTAACCCTGCCAAACGCATTCGCGAAGGCTTGTGGCGTTGCGGACATTGTAAGGGACAGTTCACCGCCAAGATTGGCACAGTGTTTGAACATGCGCGCATTCCGTTGCACAAGATGCTTCAAGCCACCTACCTTATGACGTCGAGCAAGAAGGGTATCAGCGCCCATCAGCTTCACCGCGTTCTGGAAATCACCTATAAGAGCGCATGGTTTTTAGCGCACCGCATTCGTGAAGCAATGGCTTCCGATGATCTATCGGCATTCGGTCAAGGTGGTGGTATCGTCGAGGTTGATGAAACCTTCATCGGTCGCAAGGCTGGCGTTCCCAAGGCGCGCGCCTATCATCACAAAATGAAAGTGCTGGCACTGGTTGACCGCGACACTGGCAAGGCGCGCACGATGGTTGTAGATGACGTTACCGCAGCTACGATTATGCCAATTGTCAAAGCTAACGTCGCCAAAGAGGCGCTTGTGATGACTGACGAAAGCACGATCTACACCAAGGTTGGCGCGCACTTCGCAGGCCACGGCACGACCAACCATAGTGCGGGACAATATGTGGATTATGAAATCCCGCAAATCCACACAAACACGATTGAAGGCTATTTCAGCATTTTCAAGCGAGGAATGAAGGGCGTCTATCAGCATTGCAGCGAAGCGCACCTTCATCGCTATCTCGCGGAATATGAGTTTCGCTACAATTTTCGGGTTGCCAATGGCTTCAATGATGGCGACCGCTCCAAAGAGGCACTTAAGGGAATTAGCGGAAAGCGCCTGACATACGGGCAGACTTACTAAAGAGCGCGGCAAGAATGAGACTAAAAAACGAGTGAAAAAGTGAGCTTCAGCGAAAACATTTTCCGAGAGCGTGACGAATTGGAAGTTTTTCGATTGACAGAATCATGTCGGGCGACATAAAGCAAAACAGCCCCAACCGATTACTCGGCTGAGGCTGTTAATTCGGGCTATAACGCTTCGTGGATGTTGCGCTAGCCCGAGCATTATTTGCGAGGTTTATATGCCAGACACGCTTGAATCCGTCAAGTCTCTTGCCCGAAATTATCGGACTTGGGCACTTTCTAACGCCATTGAGAAACCTGACATGGCTAAACGTCAATCAGATTACGCCGCGACTCTTGAAGCCGCCAGCTTGGAAATTGAGGATGCCCGAATACGCCTTCGTTCCGTGAGTAACGCTCTTGGCGATTTGTCCGATTTACCACCTGAGGTTCTTGCAGAACTCAGCGTTTCAAAGCTGGATGATCTTGAGCAGCAAATGAGAGATATCGTGGCATCCGGTGAGGATGTTGGATTGGACACGGTGATCGTTGAACTTTATCGACGTCACAAAGTGATACAGCCGCGCAAATTCATAATGAACAAGTTGTATCGCATGGCGCAAAAGGGTTTGTTGAACGCTGTCGAGGGTAAAAAAGGTGTATATGCTATCCCGGCGTCAAAAGTGAAATCACAGTCTTTTAGCGTATTTGATTCAGACTTAGATGACGACGTGCCCTTTTGATTTGCGAACGCCCCACCTTTCGGCGGGGCGTTCTGAGTTTTCGGGTCTAGCATAGTGCGGCGTACCGGCTACCCACTTGACGCGCCGAGGGTGCAAGTCCCTCTAGATCCACCCTACTTCGACGGTTTGCCGTGGTGGCTTACCGTGCGAAGCCTGACGCCTTGCCGCGTCAATACGTATATAAGCAATGCGGTTTGTAGCGGCAAGGTTTGTCAGGTCAACCCTGCATATGGAGTTTCCCATGCAGAATATGACCGAACAATACATCTATCGTAGGTGTATAACATTGAAAAATGGTAAGCGGATTTGCCGCCCACCGGGACATGCCTTTCGCATTCCGGTAGGCAAAAACTCCACATAACGACAACTGGGCCGGAGGTTCACAGCCTCCGGCCTTTATGGTATGGCAAGACATGACCGAACAAACACAATCTGACAAGTTCAAAGAAGCCGCCCGCGAACTCGAATGCGATGAAGACGAGGCGCATTGGGATGAGCGACTAAAGAAGGTGGCGAAGCAGAAGCCCGCGCCGGAGAAGCCGGAATGAAAGTGCTCCACGGGATTTTTGAGAAGGATCTTTGATATTGGCTAACCTGACGGATGTGACGGGCATCCTAGCCGACTTAGCCGCAATAATTACGGCCTGTGTCGCCGTCCATTTCTGGCGCGGCAACCGACGGAACCGCAACCGAAAGCAGTTAAGTCTCGAAAATTACCTAAAAGAGGAGAAGGCGAAAGGCGACAAAGGCCAGCGCGGACTGCCGCACCTTGTAGCGCACCTAGGCATGTCCGAAAGTGACATTATGGATGTCGCTTTCCGGAGTAAACGCGTGCGGAGAGTAACCGATAAGGATGAGAGTGGCTTCGCAAGCAAGGTAATGCTGGAATACAGCGGCGATTGACTGTGTTTGCAAAATATACAATCGCCAATAAATTAGTGCACTGTCACCGCAACTCCGAGCCGCAAAAAAATCATTTCATACTACTAAATTTCTGATGAATTTGTGATGGCATATCTAATTTCATACCTAAATTTTGTGTCTTTGTGTCTTTGTGTGAGATAAGCAAACGTCGTTGCAAAACACAGGTCTAAAAATGTCAGCCAACCTTGAGTTCCTTGCAAAAATTGCTGTCGATTGCGGATTCAAGCTCCACGACCAACTCGGGCCGGGGCTTTTGGAATCGGTTTATGAGATATTCCTGTGCGAAAGCCTTAAACAGCGCAGGCTGACAGTCGAGCGGCAAAAAGTCATAGCTATCAAGTATAATGGAGTGACGCTTGACGAGGGGTTCCGCGCCGACCTGATCGTTGAAGGTCAACTTCTAATCGAGGTTAAATCAGTTGAGCGTTTCGCGCCAGTTCACGGCAAGCAGGTTCTCACCTATCTGCGCCTGATGAATTTGCCGCTTGGGCTACTAATGAACTTTGGAACCGCTGCTTTCCGCGATGGATTGAAGCGGGTTGCGAATGATTATTATGGCGACTTGTTTCGCTGAATCCCATCACCCCTTCCACCGCCTCCACCGAATTTACCCAAAATGGAATATTAAGCATTGGCTGCTATCGCTGTGCATTAATTGATCAGGGGTGTGTGTTGCTTTCATTGGCGAAAAATTTGCAGGATATGGCTGCACCACCGGGCGAATCGCATTTGCTGCGGTCACAAGTGGCGGCGTATAAGAAGCAGATTCCGCTGATGTATCTGATCGTTGATGCCAATATGTTTGCGCTCAGCTTCACACATTTTTTTACAGCACCTTATTGGCTGACCATTTTTATTCCGGCTTTGCTTGTAATTGCTAGCCTGTTCCGGATGATCGGGTGGTGGCGTGTACGGAATGATGCAGTGAGCGATGCCGAGGCTATCCGCGCCCTGCGCAGCACCAATATTTTTGCGGTTGCGCTTGGCGGCTCCTTTGTAACATGGGCGTTTTTGCTTTATCCATATGGTGATGTGTTCGCGCAGATGCATGTGGTGTTTTTCATCGGCATCACCTTTGTCGCCTGCGCATTCTGCCTGATGCATGTGCGCAGCGCGGCTTATCTTTTGATGCTGGTCGTGTTGGTGCCGTTTACTGCCTTTTTTGGAACCAGCGGCAATCCGGTGTTGATTGCGATTGCGCTGAATCTCATTGCGGTCTCCCTTGCGATCAGCGTGATTTTGCAAACCTACTACCGCGATTTTATTGCGCTCAACCGATCCAAATCAGAGCTTCAGCGGCTTCATGACGAAGTTGTCCACCTCGCGGACTCTGACAGCCTGACCCAGCTTGCCAACCGCCGCCTTTTCTTCTCCGAATTGAACCGCCGCCTTGTTGGAGCGGCACCTCTGGGTGCGCGGGTTACCATCGGGGTGCTTGATCTGGACGGATTTAAGGGTGTCAATGACGCCTATGGTCACCGTGCGGGTGATCAGGTCTTGATTGAGGTCGGCAGACGATTACGGATGTTTGGCACCGATTTTTCTTGTATCGCGCGGCTCGGTGGGGACGAATTTGGCGTGATCCTGACTCGTGAGAGAAGCGATGCCGAACTCCGCACTATCGGCCTTGCTTTATGTATGGCGCTGCGCGAACCTTATAATATTATCGAAACGCAGGTGCAGCTCGGTGGCTCTGTCGGCTTTGCCAGCGCGCCCAATGCCGCCGATACCAGCGAGAAGCTTTACGAGTGCGCCGATTACGCGCTTTATTATGCCAAGAACCATGCGCGGGGCACCGCGATCCTCTTTACCGCCGATCATCAGGGTGAAATTCGCGAACTGAGCCTCGTTGATCAAACCCTGCGGCATATCAATCCGCGCGAGGAGCTGAGCCTCGCGTTTCAGCCGATTGTTGATGTCGAAGAGGGTAAGATTGTTGCGTGTGAGGCGCTGGCGCGGTGGCAGAATCCACAGCTTGGCTGTGTCCAGCCAAGCAGCTTCATTCGTGCGGCTGAACGTTCGGGCCTGATTGGGCCGCTTACCGATCTGTTGCTTGAAAAAGCGCTTGTTACCTCGATTGACTGGCCTTCTGACATGCGGCTTTCATTCAATCTTTCAACCTATGATGTGACATCGACCGATTCTGCGCAGCGGATCGTAAATGTCATCCACGCCTCCAATGTCGATCCAGCGCGGATCGATTTTGAAGTGACCGAAACGGCTTTAATGCAAGACTTTGACCGCGCCCGCGACTCACTCGAATTTTTCAAGAATTTCGGCGTAAAAATCTCGCTCGATGATTTCGGCAGCGGCTATTCAAGCCTTAGCTATATTCACCAATTGCCAATTGATAAAATCAAGATTGATCGCAGCTTTGTAACCGATATTGAACGGGGTGGGGCCGGCTCTGAAATCATCACGACCATTATCGCGCTCTGTTGCTCGCTCAATCTTGAATGCGTTGTCGAAGGAATTGAAACGTCCGGACAAGTCGAAATCCTGCGCCGTCTGGGCTGCCGCTACATGCAGGGCTATTATTTTGCGCGGCCGATGGTAGCCGAAAAACTGCGTCATCATATTGCCGATGCCGCGCGTCTGCGCCGCGTCGCCTAAGTTTTCGCTATTCCAATGGTATGACGGTGCGTTAGAGCCGTTGCATGATAGAAACCGATGTCTTGATAGAAACCGGCTGGCCGGATGGCGTTGACTGGGCAGCACTTGGTGTAAATGCCGTCAATGCCGCTATCGCGTGCACACCCTATGGTGCCCTTGCTGACAGCGATGCAACAATTGGGGTCTCGATCAAACTCACGGATAATCAGGAAGTCCGCGCGCTCAATCGCGATTTTCGCGGGCAAGACAAGGCGACCAACGTGCTGTCCTTTCCGATGGTGGTTAGGGATATGCTCGGCGGAATCGCTAACACTGATGATGGCGAAGTGCTGCTCGGTGATATCGTCCTCGCTTTGGGGGTATGCACGGTGGAAGCGGAGGCGCGCCAAATCAGTGTTGCCGCGCACGCAACACATCTGATTGTCCATGGCACCCTTCATCTGCTAGGCTATGACCACATGGACGACGGCGAGGCCGATGCAATGGAAGCTCTTGAACAGGTGGTCATGGCTTCGCTCGGCCTTCACAACCCATATGAAGCGATAGAGGACTGAATAAACTACATGCCTGACGATTCGAGTAGCAGCGGCGGCGGCCGAATATGGCAGGGGCTTCGCGGGCTTTTATTTGGTGATCGTGATGCCTCGCTCCGCGATCAAATTGAAGACGCAATTGATGACCATGAAGAGGATGGCGACGCCGAAAAGAAAGGCGATTTGTCGAGCGTTGAGCGCCAGATGCTCCGCAACCTCCTTCACTTCGGCGAACGGACGGCGGGGGATGTCGCCGTTCCGCGTAGTGACATTATCGCGGTGCCCGAAACCATTGGCTTTGCTGAACTTGTCAATGCACTGGCCGAGGCTGAGCACAGCCGTTTGCCGGTCTATCGCGATAGTCTCGATACCGTGGTTGGTATGATCCATATCAAGGACGTGTTCCGCATTTTGGCGAGTGGAGAATCCGCCCCTTCTACCCTCGCCGGGATGATTCGTCAGCCGCGCTATGTTCCGCAATCAATGGGTGTGCTTGATTTGCTTGCCGATATGCGCGCGAGTCAGACCCATCTTGCCATCGTGCTCGACGAATATTCGGGAACCGATGGACTGATCACGATTGAAGATCTGGTTGAGGAAATTGTCGGCGATATCGAGGACGAGCATGACGATGCGCCAGCGCCGATGCTCATCAGCCTTGAAAACGGAATGTGGGATGCCGATGCCCGCGCCGAGCTTGAGGATGTCGCTGAACTGATCGATCCACGCCTTGCCGAAGTTGACGGCGATGTTGATACCCTTGGCGGCCTTGCCTTTGTTCTTGCAGGGCATGTCCCGCAGGTTGGTGAGATCGTGACGCACGAAAGCGGCTGGTGTATCGAAGTGACCGATGGTGACACGCGGCGCGCCTTGCGGCTGCGCTTGCATCCTGCGGCTCCGACAGTCTTTGCAGATCAGGACTGATCCACTAATATTTTAATATGACGGACAAATAATTATGACCAAACGCGCCCACTTTCGTAACATCATCATTATCATTTTTGTTCTCGTTGGCGCGGCTTACTGGTATCTTTCAACGCCGGATAAGGCGACGGTCGAATTTTCAAAGCTGACTGGCTCCGGCCCCGAATTGGTTGGCCAACGACCTGAGGCTTTTCCGACGATCAAGATTGCCGATATTATAGGTTGGAAAGGGACTGCCAAACCAATTCCCGCCAAGGGTCTTGAGGTTAAGGCCTTTGCGGGCGATCTTGATCATCCGCGTTGGCTGTATCTGCTGCCCAATGGCGATGTCCTCGTCGCAGAAAGCTCGGCACCCGGTCGCCCGATTAGCGGGCTGCAGGATTGGATTGGGCGTAACCTGATCATGAAGGCCGGCGGTGCTAATCCATCGGCCGACCGGATCACGTTGCTGCGTGATACCAATCAGGACGGCGTTGCCGATCAGCGTTCGGTGCTGCTCGCCGGGCTCAAATCGCCGTTCGGCATGGCCCTTAAAGACGACACCTTGTTCGTAGCCAATACTGATGCGGTGCTGGCCTTTCCCTATAAGGTGGGCGATATTAAAATCACCGCCAAGGGTGAAAAGCTGTTCGATCTTCCCGCAGGCGCACCCAACAATCATTGGGCGCGCAACCTGATCCTCGATCCAACGGGCGAATCGCTTTATGTGACGATTGGCGCGAACAGCAATATCGGCGAAAATGGCATGGAGTCCGAAAAGGATCGTGCCCAGATCAAACAATATGAATTCAAGACCAAATCGCTGATCAATTTCGCTTATGGCCTGCGCAATCCCAATGGCATGGCCTTTCACCCGATCTCGAAGACGCTGTGGGCGGTGGTCAATGAACGCGACATGCTGGGCAGTGATGGCCCGCCCGATTATCTGACGACGGTTGATTTTGGCACGTTCTACGGCTGGCCCTTCACCTATTGGGGTGGGATCGAGGATCAGCGCGTCGCCCAGGTGCGGCCTGATCTCAAACAATATACCAAGCGGCCCAACTATGCGCTCGGCCCACACACAGCGCCGCTTGGCCTAGCGTTCAGCAGTGGCGCGTCACTCGGGGCCGATTTTGCCAACGGCGCATTTGTCGGTTTGCACGGATCGTGGAACCGCTATCCGGCGTCGGGCTATAAGGTCGTCTATGTCCCCTTCAACGAACGCGGCTATCCCGCCGGCGCAAAGCCGGTGGATGTGCTCAGCGGTTTCCTCACCAAAGATGGTGACGCGCAGGGCCGTCCGGTCGGTGTGATCTTTGATAAGGCGGGCGGGCTTTTGGTGGCTGATGATGCCGGTAACAAGATCTGGCGTGTGGCCGCTCCGGCGACTGCAAAACCATAATGACACGCGTACCAAGTTTTACGTCTGCCTTTGGGGAAATGACAAGATGACGACATTCATCCGCGAAGCTGATCTGATCGAAAGCGTCGCCGACGCGCTTCAATTTATCAGTTACTACCACCCGATGGATTATATCCACGCGCTTGGTGTTGCCTATGAGGCTGAGCAAGGCCCGGCGGCAAAGGACGCGATTGCCCAGATCCTGACTAACAGCCGGATGTGCGCCGAGGGGCATCGGCCAATCTGTCAGGATACCGGCATCGTCACCGTTTTCATCAAATGGGGGCAGGGCTGCGTACTCGATTCGGAGCGCAGCCTTCAGGATGTCGTCGATGAGGGCGTCCGCCGCGCTTACCTCCTCCCCGAAAATCGTCTGCGCGCGTCAATCGTGGCTGACCCTGCGTTTGGCCGCAAGAACACCAAGGATAATACGCCCTGCGTGCTCAATGTCGAAATGGTACCCGGCTACCATATTGAGGTGCAAGTCGCGGCAAAGGGCGGCGGTTCCGAAAACAAGTCAAAGTTCAAGATGCTCAACCCGTCGGACTCGATCGTCGATTGGGTGCTTGAGATGCTCCCGCAAATGGGGGCTGGCTGGTGCCCGCCGGGGATGCTGGGCATCGGCATTGGCGGGACCGCCGAAAAGGCGATGACGATGGCCAAGGAATCGCTGATGGGCGATATCGACATGGCGCAGCTCAAGGAACGTGGGCCGCAGACCGACATTGAAAAGCTCCGCATCGAAATATTCGACAAGGTCAACGCGCTTGGTATTGGCGCGCAAGGGCTTGGTGGGCTTTCGACGATCCTTGATGTCAAGATCATCGATTACCCAACCCACGCCGCGTCCAAACCTGTCGCGATGATCCCCAATTGCGCCGCGACCCGCCATGCGCATTTTCACCTTGATGGTAGCGGCCCCGCCTATCTTGAGCCACCCAAGCTCAGCGATTGGCCCGATGTCAACTGGACGCCCGACAAGGCGGCGATTCCGGTTGATCTCGACACGCTGACGCCCGCCATCGTCGCGAGTTGGAAGCCGGGGGATCGCCTTCTGCTCAATGGCAAGATGCTCACCGGGCGCGATGCCGCGCATAAACGGATTGCCGATATGCTGGCGAAGGGCGAGGAATTGCCCGTCAGCTTCAAGGGGCGGGTGATCTATTATGTCGGCCCGGTTGATCCGGTGCGTGATGAAGTTGTCGGCCCCGCTGGCCCGACGACTGCGACGCGGATGGACAAGTTCACCGAAATGATGCTCGAACAGGGGCTGCTTAGCATGGTCGGCAAGGCCGAACGCGGGCCAGTCGCGATTGAAGCGATCAAGAAGCATAAGAGCGCCTACCTGATGGCAGTCGGCGGCGCGGCCTATCTCGTCAGCCGCGCAATCAAGGCGAGCACCGTCGTTGGTTTTGAAGATTTGGGAATGGAGGCCATCTACGAATTCACCGTGCAAGATATGCCCGTCACCGTTGCCGTCGATGCGAGCGGTGAAAGTGTGCACAACACAGGGCCGCTGGTGTGGAGGGAGAAGATACGCAAGGAACGGTTGTTGGAGGGGGTGTGAGATCAGCTTGATTTGTTGCATTTACCCGATATTCTAATAGTTATTAGGCGACTTATTAACAGCGGATGAGATAAATGGAGAGTAAACAGCCAAAGCTCATTGCAATTGATCATGATGATTATCACGCCGAGTATGTTGGTAAGACGGATGATGGGCGTCAATTTTTTCTAACGACGCCTTTCGAACCTATGCGAGAGGACGATTCTGGCAGTGAGTTTGTCGCGCTCTATATTTTTGATGGTGTTGGACAACTTTGCGAAGCGTTGATTGATAATTTGGGTCCGCGACAGTCAATGGATATTGAATATCGACGACAGCTCTGTGCAAAGCGACTTCATGATCTAGGAAATATTCATTTCAGTCGCATTGAGGTAGCGCCGTTTTCGGTCGAACGCTTTGGAACCGAATTCGGCTTAGTTATTCGAGTTCCTGAAGATATCGAGGATTGCTGGGCCGTTGAAGCTCAACCTGGAAACTATATGGCCTTTTTTGAACCGTGGGAAAGCGGCGAATATGACACATAATTTGAACAAGCCTCCACACTACCACATCAACATTTTTTGGCATGAGCCTGATGAGTGCTGGATCGCCAATGTACCTGACCTCAAATATTGCAGCGCGCATAGTGACACCCCAGATGAAGCCATCGCTGAAATTCAGGTGGCGATGGCGTTGTGGATTGAGATCGCGCTTGAACGCGGAGAAGCGCTGCCTGAACCGCACTATAGGCCCGATCCTATACAAATTTCCAAAGCAGCCTGATCGATGAAATCGACCAGCGTGGTTGATTCAAAAAAACTGGCTATCTTCGCCGCCCTCCTCCTCGTCGCAACTCCCGCCTATGCCGAAGTAAAATCGGCAACCGACGTCGGGTTTGAAGTTTCGCGCACGCTCACCGTCAACGCTACCCCCGCGCAGGTATATCGCGCGCTGGGGGTGCCCGCGCGGTGGTGGAGCAAGGCGCATACTTATTCGGGCGATGCGCGCAATCTTTCGATGGTGCTTCGTGCAGGCGGTTGTTTTTGTGAGAAAATTCCGGCTGGCGGCGGCACCGTTGAACATGCGCGTGTCGTTTATGCGCAGCCGGGCAAGCTCCTCCGGCTTCAGGGCAGCCTCGGCCCGCTCCAAGCCGAGGGCGTGACGGGGACACTGACGTGGGCGCTCAAAGCCGTTCCGAGCGGCACCGAAGTGACGCAAAATTATGTCGTCGGCGGCTATATCCGCAGCGGCGCGCGCGGCTTCGCTGCTCCGGTCGATCAGGTGCTTGGTGAGCAGTTGAGCGGCCTCAAGGCGTATTTAGAGCGCTAAATTTCCAACCGCCCATGCGCCATTTTCGGGAGCACATGGCGCGCGAACAGATCACATTCCGACGCATGAGGGTAGCCCGACAGGATGAAGGCCTCGATCCCTTCGGCTTCATAGGCGCGCAGTTTAGCGAGCACTTGATCAGGATCGCCGACAATTGCCGCGCCGCAGCCTGAGCGGGCGCGACCGATGCCTGTCCAGAGGTTAGCTGTTTAGTCCCGGCATTTGATGGGTTGGGTTGAGGGTAAATCTGTTTGGC
>JBBTEI010000092.1:14293-18152 GCA_038042405.1 Pseudomonadota bacterium | reverse complement strand
TCGATCCGGTTTCCCTTGACGACGGCCACGCGGGTTTCTTCCCGGTGGCGGGCGTCGATCAACATCCGCATTGTCATTTATAAATCTCCGGGCGCGCAAGGCTGCCTCTACCGGCAGGGCAAGCACGCGAATAAACGGGGGCGGCGCTGGCAGGATCAAACGTCCTAACCGCGCAAAAGATGCCCTCGGTGATGGGTTAAAATTATTGTGAGTTGAATTTGCCTCTGCTGCAATCGCACGCTTGGCCAGCCCGGCCATAGCAATACCCAAGCCCGTCGCGATTCCCCGAAATGGGGCGCGGGGGGGCAGCGGGAATAAATGCCTCATGCAGCGTCAACCTGATAAATTGGCGCAAAAATGCGTCAATTGGTGAAATACGCAAGGAAAGTCCTGCGATAGTGCTTCGCTAGCACCACAGCCGCAAAGCCGCAAGCGCACATGCCCCCATCGCAATTTATCCCTAAAATTGCGTTTACCAGGTCACTACACCCTGATTTGAGAACCAGCCCGTAGTCCCGTCACATTGGATAGTAAATTATCGGGAAACCAAATTGACCATGACTTTTGGCTGGACGACGCAGGCACAAAGACGGCAATATCGGGCGATGGCTGTAAGCACGTTCCTGATGGCAATGATCGCGCCCCTATCCCCTGCGGATGCAAACGCCGTTAGTGCGGTCGAAATGGGTGATCGCGAAATCACGATCCGCTTTGACGATGTCGTTGAAAAGGCATCAAGCTTCGTGCTTGCCGGGCCTGACCGTATCGCCATCGATGTAACCGGGGCAGAACCCGGTGCGCCTGTTTCTCCAATCGGGGTTATACGCAGCGTCCGTCAAGGTCGCCCCGATGCCAATACCGCACGCATCGTATTTGATTTGGCCGAACCAGCGGTGATTTCCGGCGGCCAGTTTGCCGCTGATGGTCGTTCACTCACACTCTCGGTCGATCCGGCTGCCGACGATGATTTCAGTGCGGCCGCCAAAGCCGCGCGCAAGCTCTATCTGCCACCAATTGCGTATCGGGCAAAACCGCCGCATAGCCGCTACAATATCACCATTCCGCTCGACGCCCCCAAATCGGGCTTGCCGCGTCCGAAGATTTATGGCCCCGCCGGACGTCCACTTGTTGTGATTGATGCGGGGCACGGCGGGCATGATCCCGGCGCGATTTCGCCAAGCTCTGGCAAGCGCGAAAAGGATATCACGCTCGCCACCGCCAAGGCGATCCGTGATGAACTGCTTGCTTCAGGCCGCGTCCGCGTCGCTCTGACGCGCGAAGATGATACGTTCATCATCCTTGAAAACCGTTCGGTCATTGCGCGCAACATCAAGGCCGATCTGTTCATCTCGATCCACGCTGACAGCGCCTCTGCCGAAACCGCAAGCGGCGCCACTATCTACACGCTCTCTGAAGTCGCATCCGATCGTGAGGCCCAAATTCTGGCGGCACGGGAAAATCGCGCCAATGTCATCAACGGCGTCAATCTCGGTGGCGAAAATCGTGAAATTGCTTCTATCCTCGTCGATCTGGCTCAGCGCGAGTCAATGAACGCGTCAGCCGATTTTGCGAATCTTCTCAAACGCGAAGCCGGATCGTTCGTACCGTTCCGTTCCGATTACCACCGCATGGCTGGATTTGTGGTGCTCAAGGCACCTGATATCCCCTCGGTGTTGCTCGAAATCGGCTATCTCACCAACAGCACCGACGTGTCACGTCTCGCTTCAACCGCAGGCCAAAAACGTATCGCATCGGGCATCCGCAAGGCTGTCGAAGTGCATTTTGCCAAACGCTTGGCATCGCGGTAAATAGCTTAAGGCGGTTTTCGTGCAATCCGAAGCGTGGCGGGGGCAACATTGCGCGATCCAGCGCTAATCCGCGCACATCTCATCCAACTCTCATCCAATCCCGATCAATGATGAGCGGCATTTCACGTCTTTTTACGCTGTTTTGAAGCGAACAAACCACAGATTTCAGGCAGTTTTTCTATTTGATCCCTTCCACTGCTTCCACTCTTTCTCCTACCGTGGATTCCCGCGTCTTGACCTCCCCCGGAATCGCGTTATATGCTCCGCCTCTGGTTGGGGTTCGCCCCGGCCGCCGTCCGAGACAGTTGGTGCAGGCAATTCGGTCTGCTTAATGTCCAGCCTAGACGGGGAACCAAATTCTTGGCCGTGGTTTGCCCGGCCCTGATCCATTTCCCCATCACGGACTTTTTACCCGCGCGCCGGAATCCCCCGGCGTTGCGGATATGTGGAGAATGGCATGGATCGTACTGAAAAATCCGCGCTGGTCGCCGAACTGAACGCAACTTTCAATGAGGTTGGTGTGGTGGTTGTCACCCGCAATCTCGGCCTCACTGTCGCACAATCGACGGTTTTGCGGAATAAAATGCGTGAAGCGGGTGCCCAGTACCGGGTAGCAAAGAACAAGCTTGCCAACATCGCAGCACAGGGCACGCCCTACGCCTCGATCAGCGATCTGCTGACCGGGCCGACGGCGCTCGCCACATCAAAAGACCCGGTTGCCGCCGCAAAAGTGGTAGTCGAGTTCGCCAAGACCAATGACAAGTTGGAAATTCTTGGCGGCGCGATGGGTGATACTGTCCTTGATGTTGACGGTGTGAAGGCGCTGGCAACGCTGCCATCGCTTGATGAACTGCGGGCCAAGATTGTGGGGCTTGTTCAAGCACCTGCGACCAAGGTTGTGCAGATTATCCAGGCACCGGCTGGCCAGCTTGCACGGGTGTTTAACGCCTATGCCGAAAAAGCTGCCTGAACTTTTAACTGAATTTATTGGAGACTTAAAATGGCTGATCTTAACAAAATCGTTGATGACCTTTCGGCGCTGACCGTAATCGAAGCGGCTGAGCTTTCGAAGCTTCTTGAAGAAAAGTGGGGCGTTTCGGCTGCTGCTGCGGTTGCAGTTGCTGGCCCAGCCGCTGCTGCTGCACCTGCTGCTGAAGAGCAGACCGAATTTGACGTGATCCTGACCGGCGACGGCGGCAACAAAATCGCCGTCATCAAGGAAGTCCGCGCAATCACCGGTCTCGGCCTCACCGAAGCCAAGGCTGCTGTGGAAGCAGCGCCAAAGGCGATCAAGGAAGGCGTTTCGAAGGACGAAGCCCAGAAGGTTATGGCACAGCTTGTTGCCGCTGGCGCGACTGTCGAACTCAAGTAAGCCTTCGGGATTACCTGAAAACAAAAGGGCGGTCCTTCGCGGGGTCGCCCTTTTTTGTATCAGCTCACTGCGCCGACCGCGCCGCCAACCTGAAGCCGCTCACCGCTGGTGATGATCACACGGTCACCAATTTGGGTTTCTTCAAACAGGCGCTTGGCAAACTCCTTGGGCACCCCGATGCAACCGTGGGTGATAAAGCCTTCAAGCACATCTGACGCGTGGATCGCGACGCCATCATCGGTCAGCCGCTGCATGTAGGGCATTGGCGCGCCGTAAAGATTTGAGATGTGCTGCTTCTTCTTCTGGGTGATCGGAAATACGCCGAGCGGCGTCGGCTTTTCACCAATACCGTATAAAACGACTGAAACGCCAATTTCATATCCGCCGCGAAACACAGACATCGTCTGCGCCACAGTATCAACGGTAATGATGATGGGGCCATCGGGAACGCCTGCATCATCCCATGCCCAAAAGCCGTGGACAATTGGCTCGGTAATCGTCAGCGCACGCTTGATTACATAGGCATCGGGGTCGGACTGCGCTTTGGTTGCAGCGACCGCTTTCACTGCAACCAAAGGCTTGGACGCGATAACGGGCGGCGCAGGGGCTGCCAATACCGCCATCACGCCGAGCGCACCAAAAGTCAGCAATGTCTTGCGTAAGGGGCGCGGTAAGGGGC
>JBBTEI010000092.1:0-14193 GCA_038042405.1 Pseudomonadota bacterium | reverse complement strand
GTAAGGGGCGCGGTAAGGGGCTCGTCTGCGGCATCAAGGGGACTCCGGTTAACGGTTCGTTTACCCTTTGCCCGACGTGCCGCCAAGCCTGCTTTATCGCCTGTTCCGCATTGGGACTTTAACCTTGCCCGGCAAGACGTTTAAAGCGAACGGCCAATCAACTCCTTCATAATCTCACTGGTGCCGCCAAAGATTCGGGTAACGCGTGCACCGCGCCATTGGCGGGCGATCGGATACTCATTCATATAACCAGCGCCGCCGTGAAGCTGGAGGCATTTATCCACAACTTCGCCCTGAAGCTCGGTATGCCATAGCTTTGCCCCAGAGGCTTCTTCGGGGGTCAGTTCGCGTTTAAGATGACGGGCAAGTGCCCAATCAAGATGCGCCCAGCCAACCTGGAGCTTGGCCTTGAGATCGGCGAGCACGAACCGTGTGTTCTGAAAATCAATCACGGATTGCCCAAAGGCCTTGCGGTCCTTTGTATAAGCGACCGTCTGGTCAAATGCGCGTTGTGATGCGGCTTGCGCGGATACTGCGATAGACAGACGCTCCTGAGGCAGTTCGCTCATCAGATAGATGAAGCCCTTGCCCTCATCGCCAAGGCAATTGGTCATCGGCACGCGGACATCAGTGAAGAACATCTCCGATGTATCCGCCGCATCTTGCCCGACCTTGTCGAGGTTGCGGCCCCGTTCGAAACCTTCGCGGTTCGCCTCAACAAGAATGATCGAAACGCCTTTCCACGCGGGCTTGGCATCAGGGTCGGTCTTGCAGCAGACAAGGATCAGATCAGCATTCTGGCCATTGGTGATATATGTTTTGGAACCATTGATAACATAATGATTGCCATCCTTGCGCGCCGTAGTCCGCAGCGCCTGAAGATCGGAACCGGTGCCCGGCTCGGTCATCGCAATCGCGGTGACAATCTCGCCTGATACCATTCGGGGCAACCATTCTTTCTTTTGCTCCTCGGAGCCATAGGCCATCAGATAATTGGCCACGATATCCGATTGCAATGTGAAGCCAGTCGCGAGGTCGCAGCCATAGCCAAGCTCTTCATCAATCACCGCATTATAGCCAAAATCAAGGCCAAGCCCGCCATAAGCCTCTGGCACTGTCGGGCATAACATCCCGATTTCACCTGCGCGCGGCCACATTGATTTCGGGATCAATCCTTCCTCGTCCCATTTTGCGGTGTTGGGCTCAAGCTCTTTGGCGACGAATTGGCGGACGGTATCGCGGAACGCCTCATGATCTTCGGTATAAACGGAGCGGGAAAGGCGATCGAGGGTCATGGAACTGTCCTGAAGTTGTCGAAGGTAGCACAGAACGTGCGACTAACCTTACGTTCACGTCAAGCAGAATCTGTGCCTGCCGCCGCCTCGATGCGCCGAAGCAGCGCATTGAACTGGTCGCGTTCTTCCTGCGAAAAATTGCCAAGCAGTTCGGCCTCCATTGCGAGCGCAATGGGTGCGATCTCGGCGTAGAGCCCACGACCATCAGTTGTGAGTGCAAGCAGGTGTGAACGGCCATCGCCGGGATTGGCGCGCGCGACAATCAGACCGCGTTCGATCAGCGCAGCGGCGGCGCGACTGACGCTAATCTTGTCGATTCGTGCGGCATTGCCAAGCGCCTGTGGGGTCATTTCGCTTCCTTCGGCAAGGATCGCCAGCAAGCGCCACTCGGGCACTTTGAGGCCAAAGCGCCTGCGATAGCTCGCCGAAATCCGGGTGCTGACCGCGTTTGACGCGACGGAAAGCCGGTAAGGCAAGAAGGCATCAAGGCGGAGCGTCATCATTGACATTTAGCACGGCCTCATATAGTTGCAAATGAAACTATATGAGGCCGCCGCAATGACCGACCTGTTTGAAAACCCGCTCGGCCTCGACGGCTTTGAATTCGTCGAATTTTGCGCGCCGGAAAAAGGCCTGCTTGAGCCCGTCTTCGCGCGGATGGGATTCACCCATATCGCCCACCACCGATCCAAAGATGTTGATCTATGGCGTCAGGGCGAGATTAACCTGATCGCCAATTATGAACCGAAGAGCCACGCGGCCTATTTTGCCGCTGAGCATGGCGCTTCGGCATGCGGGATGGCGTTTCGCGTCAAAAATGCACAGGCCGCCTATGCCGCCGCGATTGAACGCGGGGCTGAGCCGGTTGAAAGCCGGACGGGCGCAATGGAGCTGCGTATTCCCGCGATCAAAGGCATCGGCGGTGCTCTCATTTATCTCGTGGATCGCTATGGTGACGATCTTTCAATCTACGACATTGATTTCGTCTATCTTGACGGGGTTGATCGCCATCCCGTTGGCGCAGGATTTAAGTTGATCGATCATCTGACGCACAATGTATATGGCGGGCGGATGGCCTATTGGGCGGGCTATTATGAGCGGATCTTCAACTTCCGCGAAATCCGCTATTTCGACATAAAGGGCGAATATACCGGCCTCACCTCAAAGGCGATGACCGCACCTGATGGCAAAATTCGCATTCCCTTGAATGAAGAGGGCAAGGCCGGCGGCGGCCAGATTGAGGAATTCCTGCGAGCCTACAACGGCGAGGGGATTCAGCATATCGCCTTCATCTGCGATGATATTGTTGGTTGTTGGGACAAATTGAAGGCCATCGGTACGCCCTTCATGTCATCCCCGCCCGCAACCTATTATGAGATGCTTGACGGACGGCTTCCCGGTCACGGCGAGCCGGTCGGCGCGCTCCAAACGCGCGGCATCTTGCTTGATGGCAGCACTGACGGCGGCCATCCGCGCCTGCTTCTCCAAATATTCTCCGAAACACAGGTTGGCCCCGTGTTCTTTGAATTTATCCAGCGCAAGGGCGACGAAGGCTTTGGTGAGGGCAATTTCAAGGCGCTGTTTGAAAGCATCGAACGCGATCAAATCGCGCGCGGCGTGCTAGAGGTGGCGGAGTAACAGGGGGAGTTTAGCAATGTCAAAATTTGAGTTGCTTGCAGATTATGTTCGAGGTCAGTCCTTTAAGACTTTTGATCTGCCTTTTCACAAAATTGAGGCGATTATTGGTGAAAAACTCCCTAAAAGTGCCGAACGTCCGCAGTATTGGGCCAACACTTCTGCCGCGACAAATCCCGTTCGATCCGCACTCAAAGACACAAATTATGATACGTTTCTGGTGAGTGGCTCGAAACGGGTAGAGTTCCGCCGCCGATTTTAGAAAGGGATAACTTTTGGTGACTAAAGACATGAATACTCCTTTCACCCTCAACAGAATCCACCACGTCGCCTATCGCTGCAAGGATGCGAAGGAGACGGTCGAATGGTATGAACGCGTGCTCGGCATGAAATATACCAACGCCTTTGCCGAGGACCATGTGCCCTCCACCGGTGAATATGATCCCTATATGCACATCTTCCTCGATTGCGGCGGCGGCAATGTCGTGGCTTTCTTTGAACTGCCCAATCAGCCCAAAATGGGCCGCGATTTGCAAACCCCCGCATGGGTGCAGCATCTTGCGTTTGAAGTCGCTGATTTTGATACGCTCAAAGCGGCCAAGGCGCATATTGAGCGCCAAGGCGTCGAAGTCCTCGGGCCAACCTTCCACGGCATCTTCCGCTCAATCTATTTCTTCGATCCCAATGGCCACCGTTTGGAGCTGGCCTGCAACATTGGCACGCCCGAGCAATACACCGAACTAGAACGCGTCGCCCCGCTGATGCTCGAAGAATGGAGCCAGACCAAGAAAGCGCCACGTCACGCCGATTGGTTGCATGTAGAGAATTGAACGCATAGCGGAGGTGTAACGGCAATTTTTCTGCGATGCCTTTCCCCGATCCACCCTTTGGGTTAGCATCGCGCCTTCGAAAGGACGCGCATGGAATTTTTCACCAGCCTCACCGATGATCACATCGCCTTTATTGCCAAGCAGCCGGTATTTTTTGTTGCAACTGCTGTGGAGGGCGCGCGGATCAATCTAAGCCCTAAGGGGATGGATAGCTTCCGGGTGCTGTCGCCAACGCAGGTTGGCTATCTTGATGTTGGTGGATCGGGCAATGAAACGCACGCGCATCTCGCAGCGGATGGTCGAATCACGGTGATGATGTGCGCGTTTGACCGGCCTGCGTTGATTTTCCGCATGTATGGCCATGGCCGCGCTGTGCTCCCGCAGGACGCCGAATGGGATGCGCTGGTTTCACACTTCACGGTACTGCCCGGCACCCGCCAGATTTTCGTTATTGATCTTGATAGCATTCAGACAAGCTGCGGTTGGGGCGTACCCTTCATGAGCTTTGATCGTGAGCGGCAGACACTCTCCAAATATCATGCCGCCGATGATCCTGCCGCACGGCTCGCCAAAATTGCGGATCGCACCCAGAGCATCGACGGTCTGCCCGTTCGTGTACAAACGGTTATGCCCGCATGGACGGACTAGCCGATGTCACTGGTTGAGGCCGCCAAATATTATAACAGTTTTGAGGCAGGCCTAGCGCAGTCGCGACTTGAAGAGGCCGGCATTGATTCGGTCTTGTTTGATCTTGAAATGGCAACCTATGGCATCGGATTGTCGATTCCGGTGCGCTTGATGGTGCTGGATGATGATTTGCTGATTGCCACCAGAGTACTCCACTCACCAGATTAATGCCCAATAGATACGAGCCGCGCGCAGGGGAGATAGTCCATACGCAATCCTTGGCACTGGCTTTTGCGCTTATCCTTCCCGGCTGCATGGGTTAACTGGCTGACACCCCTTGAATATCCAATGATGCCTAAAAATTAGGCGGCAGGCCAAATTTGCCCTAATATTGGGCGGATAGGGTTCAACCCGGGCTCTTAAAAACCACCCGGAACCCCCAAGATGCTGCATTGCATCAAATTGGCATGGCCCTTGCTGATATCCCTAGTGAAACACCCAAGGGGGCCGAATGAAACTGATCATCGCTATAATCAAACCGTTTAAGCTCGACGATGTGCGTGAGGCGCTAAGCGAGCTGGCGATCTCTGGAATGACCGTCACCGAAGCCAAAGGCTTTGGTCGCCAGAAGGGGCAGACCGAGATTTATCGCGGTGCTGAATATTCGACCAATATGGTGCCCAAACTCAAAATTGAAGTCGCTTGCGCGTCCGGCATCGCCGACCGGGCGGTTGAGGCAATCCAGCAATCGGCCAACACCGGCGCGATCGGTGACGGCAAAATCTTCGTTCTCGAAATAGAGCAAGCCGTCCGGATCCGCACCGGCGAAACCAACAATAATGCGCTTTAAAATGACAGGGGAAAGCATGATAAATCGACAGAAACTGATTGGCGGGCTAGGCGGCGTTGGCGCTGCCCTGATCGCATTACCCGCATGGGCACAAGGTACCGCAGCGCCCACCGCTGCGGCTTTTGTGCCAACCGCTGAAATGGTCAACAAGGGCGATACCGCCTGGATGCTGGTATCATCGGCTTTGGTGCTGATGATGTCAGTCCCTGCGCTGGCGCTGTTTTACGGAGGGCTTGTCCGCACAAAGAATATGCTTTCGCTGCTGATGCAGGTGTTCATGATCGTCAGCATCGCCTCGCTCATCTGGGTGTGCTGGGGCTATAGCCTCACCTTCACCGGTGGCAGCCCTTATATCGGCGGGCTTTCCAAAGCATTTTTACAAGGCGTTGATGCAAGCACGTTTGCCGCCACCTTTTCGAACGGCGTCTATATTCCCGAATATGTCTTCGTTATTTTCCAGATGACCTTTGCCTGCATCACGCCCGCGCTGATCGTCGGTGCATTTGCTGAACGTGTGAAGTTTTCAGCGCTGATGATCTTCGTCGTTGCGTGGCTGACGGTGGTGTATTTCCCGATTGCGCATATGGTCTGGTATTGGGCTGGCCCCGATTTTCTGCCCGCCAACCCAACCGATGCTGGATTGCTTTGGGGTATGGGCGCGCTTGATTTTGCGGGCGGCACGGTTGTCCACATTAACGCAGGCATTGCGGGTCTTGTCGGCTGTCTGATGATCGGCAAGCGCATTGGCTTTGGCAGGGAAGCCACCCCGCCACACTCGCTTACCATGACGATGATCGGCGCTTCGCTGCTCTGGGTTGGCTGGTTCGGCTTTAATGCCGGTTCAAACCTTGAAGCAAACGGGGTGACGGCGGTGGCGTTCATCAACACCTATGTCGCAACCGCAGCAGCAGCGGTAAGCTGGGCACTCGTCGAGCAATTCCGTCACGGTCGGCCATCGCTGCTCGGCGCGGTAACCGGCGCAGTCGCAGGGCTTGTCGCAATCACCCCGGCAAGCGGCTATGCTGCGCCGATGACCGCGATTGTGCTTGGGTTGGTGGTCTCGCCAATCTGCTACTTCTTCGTCTCGACGGTCAAGAATATGTTCAAATATGATGACACACTTGATGTGTTCGGCGTCCACTGTGTCGGCGGGATTGTCGGCGCGCTTGGTACCGCGATTGTGGCTAATCCAGCCCTCGGCGGGCAGGGGGTTTTTGATTATACCGTGATGCCTGCGGTCATCGGCACTTACGACATGGGGGGGCAGCTTATCACACAGATGAAAGCGGTTGGCATAACGCTCCTATGGTCGGGCATTGGCTCAGCAGCTCTGTTCTTCGTGATTGATAAGGTAATTGGCCTGCGCCCCGCCGAAGATGCCGAGCGCGAGGGGCTTGATCTCTCAAGCCACGGCGAGCGCGCCTATAATTATTGAAGCGATTAGGGGTGGCCACCCCTTCCACTGGTTCCTCCTGCGAACCTACTCGGGCCGGTGTCACGCGACGCCGGCCCCTTTTTGTAAATCGGGTTTTGCTTCCCTCACGATTCAGGCGCGGTTAGGATAGCGCTATGATCCGCATTTTTAACAAACCCCGATCTATGATCCGCGAATTCCTAAGCAGTGAAGCCTCAGGCGGATTGTTCCTGATGGGCGCGGCTGCACTTGCGATGGTGATTGCCAACAGCCCATTGGCACCTGATTATTTCCACATGCTGGCCATAAAGCTTGGCCCGCTGTCGTTGCTCCACTGGATCAATGACGGCCTGATGGCGCTATTCTTCCTGCTCGTCGGACTGGAGATTAAACGTGAATTTGTTGACGGGCACCTCTCGACATGGGCTGATCGTCGCCTACCGATGATCGCCGCAGCAGCTGGCATGGCGGTGCCTGCGTTGGTTTACCTCACGGTCACCAATGATAATCTGGCCCTTGCGCGTGGTTGGGCGATCCCGGCGGCAACAGACATCGCCTTTGCAATTGGCGTGCTTGCGCTTCTCGGATCGCGTGCGCCCGCATCGCTCAAACTCTTCCTCACAACGGTTGCAATTGTTGATGATATGGGTGCGGTCGGAATCATTGCAATTGCCTATACCAGCGCGATCAAAGGCTATGCATTGCTCATCGCGCTGATAATAATTGGCGCGATGTTTGCGGCCAACCGGGCAGGAGTAGTGCGGATACGCTGGTATATGCTTGGTTTTGCGTTGCTTTGGTTCGCGGTGTTACTGTCGGGGGTTCACTCAACAATTGCGGGTGTGCTTGTAGCACTTACGGTGCCATTACGTGCCACCAAATCGGCCCCCGATTCCGATGATTCAACGCTCCACAGACTTGAACACTTACTGCACAAGCCAGTGGCTTGGTTCATCATTCCGCTGTTTGGCTTTGCTAATGCCGGCGTTACGTTTGGCGGCAGTAGTGCGCTGGCCACGCTCCCGGTCGCGATTGCGCTCGGCCTGTTTTTCGGCAAACAGCTTGGGATTTTTGGCAGCGTCTGGATCGCGGTTAAGTTCAAGATCGCTACCAAGCCCGCAAAGGCAAGCTGGGTCCAGATTTACGGCGTGTCGCTGCTCTGCGGGATCGGTTTTACCATGAGTCTGTTTATTGGCGGGCTTGCCTTCCCCGGCGTAGAACAGGGCGATGGCGTGAAGATTGGCGTTCTGATCGGATCATTGCTGTCAGCGCTCGCTGGCTATACAATTCTGCGTTTTGCCAAACCGCGCGTCACCAGCCCTTGATATGGCCTATGCTATTCTCGATTATGTAGTACCGCGTTGAGTCAAGGCTGGCCTTGGTATATCAATTTGCAATTGAATGTGCGCGCGTCTGGTTTCGGCCAGCCCGTTTAGCGGCATACATGGCTTGATCTGCGTTAGAGATCGCGCTTTGCAAAGAGCTTTGACCTTGCCAAAGTGCAACGCCCAATGAACCGGTAACAAACAACGCATCGGGCCAATTTTCGTCACGATACGCAGCAATGCGCAAACGGATGGATTCTGCCGCGCAAATCGCTTGCTCAGGCGGGCAGTTTTTAAGCAGAACGACAAATTCTTCGCCGCCCCACCGCGCGACTGTGCCATCGCCTCGGGCGACAAGGTCACTCGGATGAAGCGATTGGCTGATAGCCCCCGCAACGCTTTTGAGAACCGCATCACCAACGATATGCCCATGGCGATCATTGATCGTTTTGAAATGATCTAGGTCGATTAATATGATCGCGTGCGTCGCGTCCGAACCGCTCTTCGCTTTCGTCACCATTGCGGCTTCTTCAAATGCACGTCGATTGAGTAGGCCTGTCAGGCTATCGCGCTGCGAAAAATAACACGCTTGTGTCAACGCATCGGCGAGTTGATCTGCCAGCAGACTATTTTCCATCTGGGCCCGGACCGTTGCGCTTGATTGTCGACGAATGATTTCTGCAATCCAGATCAGCATCGCGATCAATACGAGTGTGGCGATAAGCGGAGTAAAACCCATCGTTTCAAAACGGTAGAGGAATTGTGGTATCAAAAATAGCGCAAAACCAGCCAAATAGGCGCGCACGAACTGGCGTAGTCCTGCTTGCAAAGCGGACGTAACCGTCACGCAGATAAAAATGGCCGCAGACATGACTGCCGCTGTCACATTTTCGCCCAGCATCCGGTTCACAGGCAACATCGTGAGGCCCCAAAGCGCGCCGCTCATAAACGTCAAAAAAGTAAACCCATGCATCGGTGACAATAGGCCTGCGCGATCAAACCTCGATACAACGCGTTCCGCATATAAAGTTTGAACTGCTAGCACTGCTAAATGTGCGAGCACCGCAACAAAAAGAAAGGTCGTCGCGGCCAGTTCATTAGCACAGCTAAGTACAAAAGTGAGCGGAACATAAAGCGTGACGCGACCGTGGCTTGCATAGGCCATGTAGTTTCGCATCATTTCATCAACGATGACATCCTCACGGATCTCTAAACCGAGCATTGCGCTTTTAATCGCGCTATGATTGGTCACCATATCCATCGTCAATAATCAACCTCTGTTGATAACATAATACGGCAACGGCACGCGCATTTTTAATTAAAAAAAAACTGCTTCTAACTTGATAAATGATCATGTAGCCCAAACACATGGCCTACACCCTGATCACTGCAAATCGTAACTATTCAAGCTGGAGCCTGCGCCCTTGGTTGCTGATGAAAGCGCTTGGGATCGCGTTCACTGACCGGCTTGAGGAATTCAAAGGCCCGAGCAACCCTGGTTTCCGCAGCTTTTCGCCGACAGCTCAGGTGCCTGTGTTGATCGACGGCAACCGCACGATATACGATTCGATGGGCATCGCCCTCTATCTTGCTGACCGCCATGACGGCATATGGCCCGCCGACTCCGAAGCCCGTACCTGGGCCCAATGTGCCGCAAGCGAAATGCACAGCGGCTTTTCGGCGCTACGCAACGATTGCACGATGAATGTCGGGGTTCGCATCCGCCCAAAGCCAATGTCGGATGCGCTCAAGGCCAATATAACCCGGATTACCCAGCTTTGGGAAGAAGGACTCGCGCGCTTTGGCGGGCCGTATCTCGCAGGTGCTGAATTCAGCGCGGTTGATGCCTTCTTTGCGCCGATTGCCTGGCGCGTCCGGACATATGGGCTTGATGTTGGCAAAGGCCAAATCTGGGTTGATCATATCATTGCGCACCCGGCGATGCAGCAGTGGGAAAATGAAGCGCTCAAAGAAAGCTGGCGCGAAATTGGCCATGAGGAAGAGCTTGCCGCATGCGGCGATATCATCGCGGATTATCGCAATTCGTAAGTCAATTTTTCCGTAGCGGGCGCGTTTTTCAATTCAGCCCGGTGGCGCATCGGCAAACCCCACCACGGCACGTAAGGCGAGAGGTGATGCTCATGATGATAGCCAAAGTGGAAGCAGGTGAATAAAGAAACTAACACGCTATACGGCGCAGTACGTGCATTGTGCTGATCGGGAAACTGGCCGTCGGCTTCATGCCGGTGCGGACGGTAGGTTCCAAAATAAAAGAGCTGGAATGAGGAGATAATTGCCGGGCCGCCATAGAGAATGATCACATTGATCGGAGCAAATTTGAACAGCAATATATAGCTCCATGTCACCACAAACACATAAATGATCGGCACGACCCCGAAATAACGCTTGAGGAATGTAAAATACCACGGCCAGAATGCCGTTGGGTGATCGGCATCAAAATCAGGATCGCGCGCTGTGCCTGAATATGTGTGATGATCCATATGGGCGTCACGCATCTTGCGCCAACCAAAGCCGGCATAGACGAACAGCATAAGCCCGCCGACGAAACCGCTCAATCGAGGCCAGCCGGGGACGAGGGAACCATGCATCGCATCATGCGCAACGATGAACATACCAACTGATAGCCAGCATAGCAGCCCAAAGAGCACGGGCACCATCGGCGCGGTAACAGTGTTTATTTCAAAAAATGCGACCGAATAAATATGCAACCCTGCCCAGCAGCCGAGGATAAGGATCGCAAGACCAATGCCGATCAACCCTTGTCCAGGTTCAGGCTTGGCAAAACGCATCATCACTGCAGGTTTGGGATCGGGTGGAGACATTCCCGTTTGCGTACCAGTTTAAACCCTAAAGGGAAAGGCGTAGGCTGCTTGCCTCTTTCACCCATCTGCTTTTGTGATTAGGAGCACGGGTATGGCAAGCAAACCACGCACTTTATATGAAAAAATCTGGGACGCACACGTCGTTGACCGGCGCAGTGATGGCACCTGCCTGATCTATATCGATCGCCATCTTGTCCATGAGGTTACCAGCCCGCAAGCGTTTGAAGCGCTGCGGCTCAGCGGACGCCGGGTAAGGCGGCCTGATCTTACACTTGCCGTGCCCGATCACAATCTGCCGACCACCGCACGGCGAGACAGCGCGGGCAATCGCTTGCCCATTGCTGACGCCGAAAGCGCCGCGCAATTGGCCGCACTTGAATATAACGCGCCTGAATTTGGTATCCGTTATATCGGTGCCACTGATGCTGAGCAGGGAATCGTCCATGTCGTCGGGCCAGAGCAAGGTTTTTCGCTGCCCGGCACCACCATCGTCTGCGGCGATAGCCACACCGCCTGCCACGGCGGCCTCGGCGCGCTGGCGTTCGGGATTGGTACGAGCGAAGTCGAGCATGTGCTTGCGACGCAGACGCTGCTGCTCGCCCCGTCAAAAACAATGGAAATACGCGTTGAGGGCGATGTTGGGCCGGGCGTAACCGCCAAAGATATTATCCTTCATATTACCGGCGTCATCGGCGCGGCGGGCGGCAACGGCCATGTTATCGAATATACCGGCGATGCAATCCGTGCGCTTTCAATCGAAGGCCGCCTAACGATTAGCAACATGGCGATTGAGGGCGGCGCGCGGGCCGGGCTTATTGCCGCCGATGAAACAACCTTCGCCTATTTGAAAGGCCGCCCGATGGCCCCCACAGGCCCAGATTGGGATGCGGCGGTGGCCTATTGGCGCGCACTCGCAACCGATCAGGACGCAACTTATGGCAGGCGCATAATCATTAACGCCGCTGACATCGCGCCAAGCGTGACATGGGGCACCAGCCCTGAAGATGTCTTGCCCATCTCTGGCACTGTTCCCGATCCAATGAGTTTTGCCGATCCGTCAAAACAAGTCGCCGCACAAAAATCGCTTGATTATATGGGGCTGACGCCGGGCACGCGGATGGTGGATATCGAAGTGCAAAATATCTTCATCGGCAGTTGCACCAACAGCCGCATCGAAGACCTCCGCGCCGCCGCCGCCATACTCAAAGGCCGCACCAAGGCCGCAAATGTAAAATGGGCCATTGTTGTGCCGGGGTCGGGCCTAGTGAAAGCCCAAGCCGAAGCCGAAGGGCTAGACCGCATCTTCATCGAAGCCGGCCTCGAATGGCGCGAACCCGGCTGCTCGGCTTGCCTCGGTATGAACCCCGACAAAGTGCCTGCGGGCGAACGCTGCGCCTCAACGAGCAACCGCAATTTTGTCGGGCGGCAAGGGCCGGGCAGTAGGACGCATTTGGTTAGCCCTGCAATGGCTGCCGCAGCAGCAGTGACGGGGCGGCTGAGCGATGTGCGCGAATTGCCAACATGCACCACAGAGTAGAAGGCGTGGAGCCTATCGCACCGACGAATTAATACAGCCCCACCTCTAAATCACCACAATCCGGCGCAAATTTGCTCCATTTTGGGGGTGGTAATTTGACATTAACCATGCAAGTTCAAAGAGGAACCGGAAAACCGGCATTATTGGGGAGTCGTTTGGAGCTTGTACAAACGCAATGAGCAAGGATTTGGCCAGGCCGGGCTAACGGTCGCGCTCTCGCTTGATCAGGTGATCACGCGACCTTCCGGTGCGACTCCGCTTGCTATCCGTGTTTCCAATCTACGTGAACGCATGAGCGAAATCGATTGGGCTCCCGATCTTGGTATCGATATTGGCTCGTTTCATTGGTTTCGGGGGCTTGCAACATGCGCGCTGTTGTGCGGCGCGACGGTGGCGATGTCACCTGGGTTTCGTTCGCTCACCGGCCATGTCCCCGCAGCGGCAACTGGCGATGCGTGGGACGAGACCCGGGCACAGGCCATTGCCCCGCAAGCATGGGGTGGCGATACCGGACGGCGGATGGCGGCAACCGATGCCGTGGTGCCGCTCGGCGATACACCAGAACGTCCCAGCCTCGATATGACGGCGACACTTGGCCAAGGTGACGGATTCCGCCGTGTGCTCGAACGCGCAGGCGTTGGTGGCGGAGAGGCCTCACGCGTTGCCGATATGGTGGCACGCGTCAGCCCGATTTCCGAAATTGAACCCGGCACCGTTATGAAACTGACGCTGGGACGACGCGCAAACCGCAATCAGGCGCGTCCGCTTGATGCGCTCCAGTTTCGCGCGCGCTTTGATTTGACACTCATGCTCGGTCGCGGGGCAAGCGGCGCACTGACCCTCACCCAAATTCCAATTGCGATCGACCGCACGCCTTTGCGCATTCAGGGGCGTGTTGGTGATAGCCTTTATCGTTCGGCGCGCGCCGCAGGGGTTCCAGCCAAAGCTGTCGAAGCCTATATCCGCGCCATCGCCTCCAAACTTTCGATCAGCAATGATGTCAACGCCGATCACCGCTTTGACATGATCGTTGAGCAGCAGCGCGCCGAAACCGGCGAAGTGAAATTCGGCAAATTGCTTTATGCCGGGCTTGATCGCGGAAACCGTACGATGCAGTTGCTCCAGTGGACGATTGGCGGGCGTACCGAATGGTTTGAAGCCTCGGGCGTTGGCGAAAAGCGCGGCGGAATGACGCTTCCGGTCTCTGGTGCACGTCTCACTTCGGGCTTTGGTATGCGGTTCCATCCCTTGCTCGGCTATACAAGGCTCCATCGCGGCGTTGATTACGGCGCGGTTTATGGCAGCCCGATCCATGCGGTGACTGATGGCCTCATCAATTTTGCAGGCGGCGCTGGTGGCTATGGGCGGCAAGTGCGGATCGCACACGCAGGCGGGCTTGGCACGAGCTATTCACATATGAGCCGGATCATTGTCAGCCCCGGCGCGCGCGTGCAGCAGGGGCAAGTGATCGGCTATGTCGGATCAAGCGGACTTTCCACCGGGCCGCATCTCCATTTTGAGGTGTTTCGGAACGGTCAGGTGATTAACCCGAGAAAGGTGCAATTCGTTTCGCGTTCGCTGCTCGAAGGCGCAGAGCTTGCCGCATTCCGCTCAAGACTACGCGGGCTTTTGGGTGTGCAAACCGCAGGAACCGCCCAATCAGGCACAGCAGGGGCAGGCGCGCCTTAGTTTTTTCGCTTGTGCAGGCGTCCACCATCTGGACGCGCCACCAATTTTCGCGCAAAGGCGTTTTCTGCATGGGCCGGCTTAGCTCAGTTGGTAGAGCACCTGATTTGTAATCAGGGGGTCACGAGTTCGAATCTTGTAGCCGGCACCA